>NZ_JBOEFX010000021.1:215718-283985 GCF_050633125.1 Lewinella sp. | reverse complement strand
CGGAGGGGGCAAGGACGAAGGACGGCAGCGGTTCCGCAGTTCCGCCCTAGGCGGAATGCGGAAAGAGCGTACGGCCTGGTGCCGTATTAGCGTTTGCGCAGCAACGCTAATAACGGTACGGCCCCAAAGAAGCAACTATTTGTAAAATGGAATAGACCTTACTGATGGGAAAAACGCTATCATTTTGGAAAGTTCTGTTTATCATATTCAATCTCTGGCGCTGCGGCCTTTTGTGCAGTATGTATTGTTTAATTACGCGAAAAAAAGCACCTCAGAACAGCGTGTAACCTCGTTGCCTAATAGCAATTTTTGTTTGGGAATTACCAAGGGTAAGGAGCTCTGCAAGACGGAGAAAGGATTGGTTTTTCGTCCGAAAGAGGGCTTAGGTACTTACCTTTCTGGCTTGTATACGGAACCTCATGTTTTTTGCTGTACTGACGAATTAGATGAAATTTGTATTGATTTTACCTTGGCAGGTTATCATCGTTTTTTTGTTACGCCTCCTTCGACTTACCTTTTTTCGGAAGATTTGCTATTGCCTAATTTCGGACCTCAGGCGGAAACTTTTTTTGAACACCTCTTCTGTATTGAAGATCGGTACGTGAGAGGCCTGGGTGTTGAACAGTTTTTGCTGTTTAGAATGCGGACTAATGTGAGGGAAGTGCCGGCTTATTTGCATGTTTTTACTAGTTGTACGCCTCTGTGTACGGTGTCGTCATTGGCAGGAAAGCTGCAATATTCGGAAAGAAAACTGCAACGATTATGTGCTAAAGAACTGGCAGTGTCTCCTAAGCAATTACTGCGAATATTACGATTCAGGAGTTTGTTGGACGTGTTGGGTAACTGTGTGGAAGGAAACAACATTAATTGGGAGATTCTTGCTTATGATAATGGGTATTTTGACTATAGCCATTTGCATAGAGACTTTCAGCAGCTTACAGGGAGGTCGCCAGTAGTGTTTTCAAAGGATAGTAGGAAAATAGATGCAACAGTGACAGTTTGTCTGGAGTGAATTAACATCTGATGTCGGTTTTTTACTTGTTATAAAAATGGTTTTGTCATTATCATTGCCATGGTATTTTACACAAGCCTCCTGTAGGAGGTGCTAAACCAGATGAGCAATGAAAAACACTTATTTCACTTTACTTTGTATGTTCTTGATTCACCTGCTGCCTGCGCAAGAGGAGGTGCGGCTGACGGAGCAGGATAAGCTTTATGGCCTTGCCCAACTATGGAAAGGCGTGGATAAAAATTTTGCATTCTTTGATCAGGTGCCGGAGCTGGATTGGGACAGTATGTATTACGCGAATATTCCACTGGTGCAAGCCACGGGGAATGATTATGAATATGTTCGCTTATTGCAGCGGATATGCCACGAGTTGCAAGATGGGCACACCAGGGTTTATCTTCCACAGTACCTAAGTCAGAAGCGTAATCGCCCAGCGATTTATACGGATATTATTGAGGGCCGCGTATTTGTAACGGATGTTATCAATGACACCATTGCGGCCTTGGGGGTAGCTCCTAAAATGGAGATTCTCAAAGTTGATGGTGTGCCGGTTAAGGAATATGCCGAAGCAAATGTAAAGCCGTACGCCTTCTCTTCCACTGCGCAGGATATGGATGTTCGCTTGTATGCTTACCAATTGCTGGAGGGGTGGAGTGATGACTCTGCAAGATTGACGCTCAAAACACCCGACGGAAAAATTATTGAACGCGACTTGCCGCGCAACCTACAGCGCAATCACCCCCAAAGTGGGATTATGTCTTTTGAACAGTTGGAGAATGGTATGGGAGTGCTTACTATCCGCCGTTTTTGGGGAGATGATTTTCAAACGGTCTTTGATAGTATTTTTCCATTGTTGAAAGACACCAAAGGGCTGATTGTCGATGTGAGAAAAAATGATGGCGGCAACTCTGATAACGCGGTTTACGTTATGAGCCATTTGTCTTCCAAGTCATTCTACACCTCCAACTGGTCTACGCCAGTGTATAATGCAGCTTATGATTCGTGGGGCCGAGACCAGGAGTGGTATGGTGAGCCGGGGGAATTGGTAGAACCTGATGGTAACATTACACCTTATCAGCAGCCGATTGCGATGTTGATAGGTGCGCGAACTTATTCGGCTGGTGAGGATTTTTGTTCTTATTATCAACAAGCAGATATTGGGCCAATGATAGGCTCGTTAACTGCCGGAAGTACGGGTAACCCGACGGGGATTAACCTGGTGAAGGATGTGTGGGCGCAGGTTTGTACAAAACGAGATGTGTTTTACGACGGCACTGAGTTTGTAGGTATAGGCGTTAAGCCAGATATCGAGGTTGCATCTACGGCGGAGGATTACCTTAATGGTAAAGACACGGTGTTGGCAGCAGCTATTGCTTATTTGTTAGAGAAGCAATGAAAAAACTAATCTGCGTTATGATTTTAAGAAAGCAAGTGCCCGGGCTAATCCCCTGCGCTTTTTTAGCGTAAGCTGTTTGCCACTTTTCTGGTTATAAACCTTCACCAGTTCTGTTTCGTACTGGTGGTAGAACTCGGGATCGAAATTGGCGAGGCCTAGATTTTGCAGAACTTCTTCGATGTCCGTTTTTTGTGCCAACCACTTTTCGCAGACTTCGTGGCGGTAGCGAACGCCCATGAGGTTGAAGCCGCGAATATGGCCATTGTTGGCGTCGTAATTGATACGTACGGCTTTTTCGCCGTCTTCGTGTTCCCAGTAAAGGGTGGCCATATCGTCGGGCATTTTGGCTGGGACGTCACCATAGACCTGGTATTCAATGTCTACGAACTTCGCAGAATTAAACCAGATTCCAGGATCATAAGCGGTTGGTTTACCGCAGATGTTATAGGCAGCAACTTCCCCCATCATCCGGCCGGTGTACCATATTGCTTCGATGGGGCGCCGGCCTGGTCGGGCTTCCCTGAGTTGTGCGCAATCGCCGATGGCATATACATTAGGGAGGTTGGTTTCCAGGTTTTCATTGACTAGAATCCCACGGCCTACTTCCAGGTCGGTATCTTTGAGGAAGGCTATATTGGGGCTGACCCCGGCTGTAAGGCCTACGTAGCCGCAATCAATCCGTTCTCCAGTATTGGTGATGACCGCAGTAGCTCTACCCTGGCCGTCATCAATGATTTCTTTTAATTCTGTTTCCAGTCGCAGGTCAATGCCGCTTTTTTTGATGTGGCGATTGATCATGTCTGATTCCTCCGCAGGGAGGACGTTGCTCCAGTAGCTTTTTTCCCGAACCAAAAAGGTGACGGGAATATGGCGAGCGTGGAACATTTCAGCCATCTCAATTCCAATCAAACCTCCACCAACAATCACGGCTTGTTTTAGTCCCTCGCTATGTGCCTCCATATTTTCGAGGTCTTGATAGCTGTATAGGCCACCCACGCCTTCGAGGTCTTGGCCCGGCCAACCAAATTTGTTGGGCTTGCTGCCCAACGCGAGGACTAACTTGTCGTAGGGCATGTTTTCGCCACCTTTAAAGTGTAGCGATTGATTGGTGAAATCAATATTTTCAACGTAGCCCTTCTTGAGGTTTATGTTGTTTTTTTTCCAAAAATGAGGCTCATAGGGCTGGGTGTCAGAGAACCGCATATGTCCCATGTAGATGTACATGAGTGCTGTACGAGAGAAAAAATAGTCAGTTTCTCCGGAAATTAAGGTGATTTCGTGATCACTTTGCTTTCGCAAAAAACGAGCAGCAGTAACCCCGCTGATTCCATTTCCGATAATCGCAATATGCATGGAAGGTGATTTTGTAGTTCTGACAAGGTAATGTTTTCCATTAAAAACTGTATTGTGATATCGGTGATAATCAAGCGGAAGGGTCCGGTTGTGGACAATCTTTCTTATTTTCGTTATTAGTATATCAATTATGTTCTTGCTGCCCTCTATTATTTCGTTTTTCCCTTAATCTTTACAAACTTTGTCGGAAAGGTGTCATGCCCTTGCTTCAGAATGAATTAGCTTTGACCTATGTTTAGTTGGATCGAACGCGCATTGGTGGTTTTCATAACTGGCCTATTCTTGTCTTCAGGAATTAGTGCCCAAACCATTGTTAGTACTAGTCCACAGAACAAGCGTGCTGTCGTGGAGGAGTTTGGTGGTATGTACTGTGTTTATTGCCCTCATGGCCACCAGGTTTTACACAACCTTGATGAAGATTTGGGAGATAATCTGGTGCTCGTCAATTATCAAACCGGTCCTTATGCTATCCCCATTGGTGATGATCTCGATTTAGGGAATGATTACAGTTTCTTGTTGGAAGAACAATCCCAACTCAGTGGTTACCCTGCAGCAACGGTTAATCGTCACGTTTTTCCAGGCCTGGAGCAAAGTGTACCTGGTGCTACTGCGCTGGGACGAGGAGAATGGCCGGAAGCTATAGGCGAAATTCTTATTCAACCTGCGCCGGTGAACATTGCTGCCACTGCAACCTTGAATATTTCTACTCGGCAGCTTGAGCTCTATATCGAATATTACTATACAGCAAATGTTCCGCTTAATACGAATCGCCTACACGTAGCGGTACTGCAAAACAATGTATTAGCTCCGCAGCACGGAGGAAATGCGGGTGATTATTATGCACACCAGCACCTTTTTCGAGAATTTTTGACGGGACAAGACGGCCATATTATTACAACCACCTCAGAAGGTACATTTGGCAGCCTAACCTATAACATTGACCTACCGGTTTACTATCGAGATGTTTGGATGGACCCTGTGAATATTGAATTGGCAATCTTTATCAGTGAAGACGAACAAGAGGTGCTTAATGCCGTAGAAGTCGCTCCGGTTTTGATCTCAGATTATGCTGCAGACGCTAATTTGATCGCAATTATTGCCACAGACGACACCTGCGACCCATTTCTTCCAGCAGAAATTATTTTCCGAAACGACGGGCAAGATATGCTGACGGCGTGTACTATTCATTACGGCATTACGGATGGTGTATCTAATACGGTTGAGTGGACAGGAGAGGTAGCTCCTTTGGAAGAGCTTACATTGGAGTTGGACCCCGTTGAAACATTGTCAGGTTTGCCCAATAATACCTTTTATGTAATCTTGGAAAACCCTAATGATAGTGTTGACCCCACCAGCTTTAATAATACGCGTGAGCATTATTTTTCGCTGGCACCACAAGTCGAAGACCCATTTTTTGAACTGGCAATACGTACCGATGAATTTGGATACGAATTGTACTGGGAGGTGATAAATGAATTTGGAGAGGTATTGGTTAACGGAGGGAATCAGGTCGTTGGCGAAACCAATGGCGGGTCTCAGATTGCAACACCTTCTGACCCAGGAGCTTACAATAGCAATGCTTTTATTATTGAAGAGTTTTACCTTCCCTCCTCTGGTTGTTACGAGTTGAGATTGCTAGATGACTACGGCGATGGTCTTTGTTGTTTCTATGGCAATGGTTTTTATAGGTTGCGTCAGCCCGATGGCAGTATTCTTCTACAAGGAGGGGAGTTTGGCTCTTTAGAGGAAAAGCATTTTACTGTAGGGGGGATTACAAACACTAGCTCAGTGTTGAAGGAGAAAGAAACAGGCCCCACCTTATTCCCCAACCCATTGCAACAAGGGCAGGTAGTACAGCTCCTATGGCCAGGAATGGCACCCGCTCGCTTTGAATGGCTCCTTTTTTCTGCTAATGGAACCGTATTGCTGCAAGGAGATCAATCTCAGTTGCCAGAGAATAACCAACAGCCGGCAGGTTATTATTTGTTACAAATCCGTTACGACGAACAATTACACACCCTGCCCTTTATTGTGCAACCTTAGTCTCAATAATTCCTCTTGCCTTTGCTTTTTTGTACTAACTTTGTTGAATATGCCCAAATTACTTTGTAAGGGTATAGCTTCAATACTTCACGCTGTATTAAGTCATTATGAAGGCAAGTTTACTTTTTATTTTGGTGCTGGGTTTTGGTTTTTCTTTGGCTGGGCAACAAGCCTTGAGCATTGAACCCGCTAATATCCGTAAACAGATCAGCATCACCGCTAATGATGTCAGCCATGAAGAGGTATTTAAAGTAGAGGTCAAGAACCTTTCTGGCCGCCGTTTGCGGCTTCGGTGGGATAAAATAGTTGCTTACCAACCCTATGCCTGGGAAAGCCAGATTTGTGACAAAGAGGCCAGTTATCCTCCTTCTGTTACTAGTAACTATGATCCATTTCAAGGTGTATTGGCACCTGTGGTATTAGAAGCGGGAGAGTCTTTTGAGTTGTTTTTCACCATTTCACCCTATAATACCACTGGCCAAAGTAAAGTGGAAATTGTATTTCGAGACATTGACCGACCTGACAATATTTTGGGTACTGCCTCTTTTCAGATAAGTCTTACCGACGCTGAAGACACGGCAAAATTGGCGGAGTTGGGTGGCCGAATTAAGGTATACCCTAATCCAGTGCACGACCGCTTTTTTCTAACCAATACTCCGGAACTCGGGCGAATTGATATTTATAACACCTTGGGGCGCAAGGTGCGTTCTTTCGAGAATCCCCAGCCTGGGGATAGTTTTTTAGCGGGTGACCTTCCTCAGGGGGTCTATTTACTTCATTTAGTGGACAGAAATGGTAAAGTCGTCCGTACGCTTCGTTTGCTACGCCGGGATTTCCGCCCTTAGCGGAAAGAAGGATATTCATCTAAAGACAAGTACTGTTGATCGAACTATTGCGTGTATTTTGCGCGGGTTTGCTAACTTTGATTAGTTCGTATAGCTGTACCTGGCATTAAATGGGCTAAAAGCAAAATGGGGCCCCCATCCATTTAATAAGAGGTATGTGAATTGGAGGTGCCGGGTCGGTATCTCGAAAGCCCACTGTGTCATGAATACCTTAGAAAACATAAGCATTGCATTTGGTTCAGTGCGTGATAATTGGCTTCGCGCCATTCTTACGTTAGTCATTATCGCTTTTGGCATAATGGCATTGGTAGGTATTCTTACCGCTATTGATACTGCTATCTTTTCCCTTAATGATAACCTGTCTTACCTGGGCGCGAATACCTTTGATATAGACCCCGCAGGGCGAGGGGTGAGTGGCCGTCGTGGTGGGCGCCAGCAAAAGCAAGGAGACCCATTCAGTTATCAACAAGCGACTGAATTTAAAGAACGTTATGATTTTCCTTCCGATGTCTCTCTTTCCTTGTACTGCACAGGCTTGGCAACGATCAAATATGATAACGAAGAAAGTAATCCCAATGTAACTGTTTTTGGGATTGATGAAAACTACCTTGAAGCACGTGCTTTTAACCTAAAACATGGCCGGAATTTCACCAACAGGGAAGCTCGAAACGGGGGGATGGTTACCATTATTGGTTCTGAAATGATTGAGATGCTTTTTGCGGGGAACAGTGAGCGAGCGATGGGGAAATACGTTACGACACCTAATGGCAAGTACCTTGTTATTGGCGTGTTGGAAGAGAAAGGGTCGTCGATGAATCAGAGTGAAGATCGGCGTATTCTCATCCCACTTCAAACAGCGAAGCGCTATTATGGGGCAGAACGTACAAACTACAGTATAATGGTGTCTGTAGCAGACGCCAGCCGGATTGATGCAGCCATCGGCGAAGCCACAACAACTTTACGCAATGTAAGAGGCCTCTCTGCCGGTGACGAAAACGATTTTGATATCTCGAAAAGTGATGGCTTGTTGGATATTATCAAAGAGAATACTGTCTACCTGCGATTGGCTGCAATTAGTATCGGTTTTATCACCCTCTTGGGGGCTGCGATTGGCCTGATGAATATCATGCTCGTGTCTGTGACGGAGCGAACTCGCGAAATTGGTATTCGTAAAGCACTGGGAGCAACAAGTAAAAATATTCTTATCCAGTTTTTAACAGAAGCAGTAGTTATTTGTCAGATTGGAGGAATTCTGGGTATTATCCTTGGCGTAATGATTGGTAACATTGTTAGCTTCCTCTTTGGGAGTGCATTCCTTTTTCCATGGCTCTGGATCACGGTTGCGCTGATTACCTGTACGGCAGTAGGTTTACTATCGGGTCTATATCCCGCATTACGGGCTGCTGCATTGGACCCTATTGAGTCGTTACGGTATGAATAAAGTGTCATTGTTGGCTATGCTACAATGAGCGTTTTTACTCTTCTTGCCGTAATCTTTCCAGTACGGCTGCTAATTCTTTTTCTTTAGAACCGATAAAAAAGCGGTAATACCAGAGGGTGAAGTAGTAAGTGGGGATGGCTATTGCTATTAGTGCGGGAATGGTGGTTAGCCAAAATTTGGAGCTTGTTAAAGCGGAGAAATCATTTTCATTGCCTAAACCAAATCCGGCCATGAAGCCTACAATTAGCCCCACGGGCATCAAGAATATAGAAAGCCGTACCAGTCTTGTCTTATAGTTGTTGAGAATATTCAGGTAAGCTTCTGTAGAAGCTACAATATTCATGGCAGGTACGGCCTCAATGTCGCTGGTAAAGCGTCGATAGTAACGGTAACTGATAATCATTACCAAGAGGATTGTGCTTTCCATTAATATCAAAAAAAGCGGATGAAAATCTTGCCAGTAGAAAAGTAAGCCTACGAAGGCTGCGGTACTAAACAACAATTCTCCCTGCACTAAGCGGCGAATACGCTGTAGTACACTGTCGTTCTTTTGGCGGGCTATAGCCACCAAGTCTGGGCGAAGGCGATCATACCAAGCTTCAGCCCGGTCATTCGCCTGACCCCAAAGTTCCTGTAGATCAAACTCTTGCATACCCCTTTGCTATTAAACTTTTTTGTAATCGTTTTTTTACTCGTAGTAATCGTACACCTATATTGTTGATTGTTATTCCAAGAATATCTGCCATTTCTTCATAAGAGTTCCCCTCTAGGTGCAAGAGGATTACCGCTCGGTCTTCCTTCTTTAATTCGTTGATACACTGATATAAAAGATTGATTCGTTCTTCTCGTTGTACATTTATTTCCGTTTCGCCTCCCGAGTTGTCGGGCAAATGATAGAAGTGTTCGTCTATGCCTGGCCGATCTACCCGTCGTTTGGCTTTCCGCTGGTGGGTAAGGGCAGTGTTCAAGGCCACTCTGTAGATGAAGGTGGATAGTTTTGAGTTTCCTTTAAAACGAGCGTATGATTGCCATAGCTGAATCAGCATTTCCTGGTACAGGTCATCGAAGTCAGCTTGGTCCTGGGTATAAGCCCGACCAATTTTATACAGAATACCATAATGCTGGTCAATAATATGTTGGAACTCCTTTCTCAATTCGGTATCGTCTGCTGGCGTGTTGAATAAGTATACAAGAAAACGAATTTCTTACAGGTTGGGTGAGATAATTTCTGAAGAAAACACTTCGTATGGCACAAAAAAAGCAAAAGCCATCCCGATGTCGGAATGACTTTTGCTTTTTTTTAAAATTAAGGGCAATAAGGCTTAGAAAATGATACCAGCAGTAAGTGCAAGACCACGGTGCTGCAATTTCTTGAACCCATTGTCATTGTTGTTATTGGCATCATCGTCAAGGATGTTATTGATGCCGTGGTTGTAACGCAGGTCAAAGAAAAGGTTGCCTAACGTAAGGCCACCGCCTACGGCTACACCAAAATCAATGCGACGTTGATCATCTTTATCATCAAAAGAAATGTCTGTTTCTAGATCACCTAGAGGTGAGGTGCTTTTACTCTTGCCGCTGAAGGCATAGCCAGCGTAGCCACCTCCGTTGAGGTAAATTCCAAGCCCTTCACCGTGAGTGTCACCTAGACTGATGCGAAGCAGCAGCGGAATGTCAAGATAGTTGTAGGTAAGATCATTTGTGAATTCTCCTCCCGCGATGGTGTAGGTGCTTTTCGCTCCCTTTTGGGTATAAAGAAGTTCTGGCTGTAGTGCCACCGCATCACTAAATGGAAGGATAAATGCTACCCCCGCGGTAAACTTAGTGGCACCATTTTTGGCAAGATCTTCGATAGAAGTATCATCCTCTTCAAAGAGCATGTTGGAAAAATTAACGCCTGCTTTAACAGCTACCTGTGCTTGTAAAGACAAAGCCATACCAATGGCCAAGGCTGCTAACGTGATTTTTTTTGTGAATTGCATAAAAGTGAGTGTTGTGTTAATATAAATTATTGCTGGAGTGTCCAGGTGTCTTCTGCGTTTTTGAAACCAATAACTCCCTTACCGGGTTCGATGTAAACAGCTAATGAATTTTCTTCGTAAACGAGGAGGTCAGTATAGGTTGTCCCATTGAGCACCAATAAAGCTTCCGTATAGAATAAGTCGGTAAGTTCTAGGGTGCTGATATCAAAAGTACCGGTAAAACGTGGTTCGATAATATGATGTCCCGTAATACTAGGAGTGCCAAAAGAAAACCCTAACTGGAAAGCATCATAAAAATCAGCAGTACCGTAGTCATAGACATCAGAATAAAGAAGTAAGTCGAGAACAACATTGCTGTCTTCACTAAAGAAACTGAATCGTTCGCTTTCGGCAGCATAGTATTCACATGAAGAAGGGCTATTGTATTTGGCTTCAGTGCAGGTAGTGCGGTAGCAAAGTTGATCTTCGCTGGTTTCCTTGCCTCTAATGGCTGTAAAGTTAAGTTGAGCACCACTTGTGTTTTGAAAGATCAGTGTTTCATCCCCTTCATAGTTCAGGAAGCCCTGAGCAGCTGAGCCAAGTGCTAACTCGCCGGTTTGTTCGTCGGGAGGGCAACTACAGGCAGTCCATAGTAAAGCAGCAAATAGCAAGAGTGTACCAAATATTCTATTCATTTAAAGCTAGTTTTTAATCGCTATGCTATTGTATAACGTTCCATGTCTTGAAAAAGGTACAAGTATCCCTCTTTAATTCCTTGAGTAAGAACGGATAATTTGCGTAATACCATTTATTTACTTACCTTTGTGGCGTTCTTACGGAAGAACATCCCAAGAGGGAACCATTACGGTTCCCTCTTTTTATTGTCTGAAGGTACTAAACGTTAATATTTACGTGGAAGAAAAGATCATTGATCTGTTAGAGGAAAAGTTTACGGAGCCCGAGTTTTCCAATTGTTTTTGGTTAGATGTAAAGTTACATGCTGACAAAAAACTAGAGATAATTATCGACTGTGATACGGGAGTTACGTTTACTACTTGCCGACAGATTAGCCGTCATCTTGAGAGTGTTATTGATGAAGAGCAGTGGCTGGGGCCTAAATATACCTTGGAGGTTTCATCACCGGGGACTGATCGTCCTTTGCAGCTCCCACGGCAGTATAAGAAACATCTGGGGCGTAAATTAGAGGTGAAGACAAAAGGGGGCGATGAGTACGAAGGCCGCCTGAGTGAAATAACCGAAGAAGCCATTACCTTGGACTATAAAGTTCGCCGTAAGGAAGGAAAACGCAAAGTGACCGAAGAGGTACAAACTACGATTGCGTTTGATGCAATAGAGAAAGCTAAAGTAAAAATTTCATTCAAGTAGTTATAGTGTATAAAAACACTTGGAGCTACCTAAAATAAACTGTGTGCAATGAATCTAGTAGACGTATTCTCGGAATTCAAAGCCGGGAAAAATATCGACAGACCAACGATGGTTCGCGTACTGGAGGATGTATTCCGCACGCTGATCCGTAAAAAGTATGGATCAGATGAGAACTTTGATGTCATTGTCAATACCCAGAAAGGTGACCTTGAACTATGGCGAGTAAGGGAGATCGTTCCTGATGGTGAGGTGACGGATGATCGTAGTCAGATCTCCATCTCTGAAGCACTTGCTATTGATGAAGATTATGAGATTGGCGAAGAATGTTACGAGCAATTGTTCCTCGAGCATTTTGGACGTCGGGCCATTATGGCTGCTCGTCAGACGTTGATTTCCCGGATTATGGAACTCGAGAAAGACGAAATTTACCGCAAATACACAGAGCGTGTTGGTGAATTGGTACTGGGTGAAGTACACCAGATCCTCAAGCGAGAAATTTTAATCATTGACGATGTTACCGGTACAGAATTGGTGCTGCCTCGACAAGAGACTATTCGTGGTGATTATTTCCGTAAAGGAGATATGGTTCGTGGTGTCATTAAGGAAGTAGAGATGCGGAACAATAACCCTGTTGTTATTGTTTCCAGAACTGCAAACCTATTCCTAGAGAAGTTACTAGAGCAGGAAGTTCCAGAAATTGAAGATGGCCTGATTGTTGTTCGTAACATTGTACGTATTCCTGGTGATCGCGCCAAGGTATCAGTGGAGTCTTATGATGATCGTATCGATCCGGTTGGAGCATGTGTTGGTATGAAAGGATCACGTATCCATGGTATCGTACGGGAGTTGCACAACGAGAATATCGATATTATCAACTTTACCAATAATGTTTCTCTTTATATCCAGCGTGCCCTTACTCCGGCAAGAGTATCGACGATTAATCTGGATATGGACAAACGGCAAGCTAATGTTTTCCTAGAACCAGACCAGGTCTCTTTGGCTATTGGTAAGGGAGGTACTAACATTAAATTAGCCAGCCGCCTGACCGAATTTGAAATCGATGTTTACCGGAACAATGATGAGATTGAAATCGATGATGTTGAACTCGAAGAGTTCACCGATGAAATCGAAGACTGGATCATCGAAGAGTTGAAAGGTATTGGTTGTGATACCGCACGGAGCGTTCTTAACCTTAGTTGGGAAGAGATTGCACGCCGTACAGAATTGGAAGAAGAAACAGCCAAGGAGTTACTCCGTATTCTGGCAGCGGAATTCGAAAAATAAAAGGCAGTTATTCCGATCGGATAATATCCGGTCGGAATGCTTTTTTACATATAAGGGAACAACTTGAATAGCAATTGGTGTTGCTAAACAGGAAGTCGATGAAAAATAAGTGTCAATTTATAGGGACTTATTATCTTTAGAGTTGTTCTCTACGGTTTTTTAAGTTTATCTTTGCATTGGTTTTGCCCAAGCTGGCTTTTGTTTTATCAGCGTGCAGCGTGCAGGGCGTACCTAAAATTTTAGAATGGAGCGACGTTTAGTCAAAATAGCGAAAGAATTAAATGTGGGTTTATCGACGATCGTAGACTTCTTGCAAGCCAAGGGGTTCGATATCGATCCTAAGCCCACTGCGAAGGTTTCGGAGAGCATGTACCAGGAACTACTCAAAGAGTTCCAGAAGTCGATTGCAATCAAGGAAAAGGCGGATCAAATGGTGATCGGTACTCGCCCGATTGCAAAGAAGGAAGAAGAGGTCAAGCAGGAGGAACGGCCAAGCACGACTGTTAAACCAACAGTAGCTGCGCCATCGATCCTAAGATCCAAATTAGCTCCTCCTCCAGCGCCGAAAAGTCAGCCTGCTCCGGTAAAGCCTCCGGTTGAGGAACCTGTTGCAAAGCAAGAACCTACTCCTGCGCCCGTTGTTGAAGCTACTCCTCCTACGCCGGTAGAGCCGCCGAAGGAAGAAAAGAAAGAAGAAAAAACCTCTTCCTCTCCCAAGCTGAAAGTACTCGGGAAAATAGATTTAGATGCTCCACGGAAGCCGGCTAAGTCTAGTGCCCCTAAAGCTCCACCTGCTCCACCTAAGGAAGAGGTTGTGAAGGAAACTCCTGCTCCTGTAGCCGAGAAACCTGTAGCTAAAAAGGACGACGCACCAAAGGTTGAGGAAAAACCGGCTGCTGCTAAAGAAAAACAGCCCGAAGTGAAAGCTTCGGAAAAGCAAAAAGAAAACACTCCTCCCAAAGAAAGCGCCGAACCAACTGGTGAAGCTGCTAACAAGGATAAGGAGGATAAAGGAGCAGCTCCCCAAGCATCAGAAGACGGAATAACCAGAGCGAAAACGCCTGAACTCCGCGGTCTGAAAATCATGGGCAAGATTGATGCCAGCAAATTAGGCTCCGGTCGTGGTCGTGGTAAGAAAGATAATAAGTCTAAAGACGCTGACAAAGCGAAGGACGCCAACAAGAAAAAAACAACTACATCATCTACCGATGATAAGCCAAAACGCCGCCGTACTCGTCGCCGGGTAGGGCCAGGTGAAGGCCGGCCTAGTGGTGGCGGTGGTGGTAACTCCGGCGGACGCGGTGGTAATAACCGTGGAGGTTCTTCTCGAAGAGGACGTGATGAAGTCAAAGAAGTCTCTAAAAAAGAGATTGAAGACAAAATCAAAGCAACCATGGCCCGGATGGCGGGTACTGGTAAAAAGAGACGCCAAAAATTACGCCGGGATAACCGTGAACGTCATCGTGAAAAAGCAGAAGCGCGCGAACAGGAAGCTCACAATGAAAAGCTCCAGGTAACGGAGTTTATCTCTGTACAGGAGCTTGCTAACCTGATGGATGTCGACGCGACAGATGTGATCATGACCTGTATGAATGTTGGAGTGATCGTATCGATCAACCAGCGCCTTGATGCAGAAATCATTGAAATTGTTGCCGAAGAATTCGACCACGAAGTTGAGTTTATCTCTGTTGAAGAGGTAAATGAAGACGAAGAGGAAGAAATCGATGATCCTGCTGACTTGGAGCCACGCGCTCCGGTTGTAACGATCATGGGCCACGTTGACCACGGTAAAACATCGTTACTCGATTATATTCGGGAAGCAAGTGTAGCTGACGGTGAGGCCGGGGGAATTACTCAGCACATTGGTGCATACGAAGTACGTGTTGGTGAAGAGAAGAAACGAATCACCTTCTTGGATACTCCTGGTCACGAAGCCTTTACGGCCATGCGTGCCCGTGGTGCCAAGGTGACAGATATTGCAGTAATCATTATCGCTGCGGATGACAACATCATGCCGCAGACGAAAGAGGCCATCAGCCACGCAGAAGCGGCGGGTGTACCGATGATTTTTGCGATCAACAAGATAGACAAGCCTGGTGCTAGCCCCGAGCGGATCAAGCAGGAGCTGGCTTCGATGAACTACTTGATCGAAGAATGGGGTGGAGCTTATGGTTCTGCTGATATTTCTGCGAAGCAAGGTACCAACATCGACCTATTACTTGAACGTATTCTCCTCGAAGCAGAAATCAAGGAACTAAAAGCCAATCCTAATAAGAGAGCTAGCGGTGCTGTACTGGAAGCTTCTTTGGATAAAGGCCGTGGTTACGTCACGAAAATGCTTGTTCAGGCAGGAACACTTAGAGTTGGAGACCCAATGGTTTCTGGTGAGCATTCTGGTCGCGTAAAAGCGATGTTCAACGAGCGCAACCAGCGTATAAAAGAAGCAGGTCCATCTGCACCGGTACTCGTTTTAGGCTTAGGGGGTGCCCCTCAGGCTGGCGAGCGTATTAAGGTCGTAGAGAATGAACAGGAAGCTCGTGATATAGCCAACCGCAGAGCACAGATATCTCGTGAACAGGCCAACCGAGCTACTAAGCGGATTAGCCTTGATGAAATCGGGCGTCGTCTTGCACTGGGTAACTTTAAGGAATTGAACCTTATTGTGAAAGGTGATGTAGATGGTTCCGTAGAAGCACTAGCTGACTCTCTTATCAAGCTGTCGCAAGAAACTGTTAAGGTGAATGTGATACACCAAGCGGTAGGCCAGATCATTGAATCAGATGTGCTTTTAGCAACCGCTTCGGATGCGATTATCATCGGTTTCCAGGTTCGTCCGTCTTCCGGTGCGCGTAAACTTTCAGAGAGAGAAGGTGTACAGATCAAGACTTACTCAGTCATCTACGAAGCGATCGAAGAGATCAAGCTCGCTATCGAAGGGATGTTGGATACGATCAAAGAAGAGAATATCCTCGGTCAATTGGAAGTTCGTGAAATCTTTAAAATCAGTAAGGTGGGTACCGTTGCCGGTAGTTATGTTACAGAAGGTAAGATTCTGCGCGACAACAATGTACGCCTGATTCGCGATGGTATCGTTGTTTACCCAACCAAAGAAGGTGTGGTAGCTGAGATCAAAGCCCTCAAGCGCTTCAAAGACGATGTGAAAGAAGTTCGCGCCGGTATGGAGTGTGGTGTTTCGATCAAAAATTTCAACGACCTCAAGGTGGGCGACGTTATCGAAGCTTACGAAATCGTAGAAATCAAACAGAAGTTGACCCTGTAATTATTACAGGAAAACATATTACAAAAAGCCGTTCCAAGATTACTCGGAGCGGCTTTTTTATTAATAATTTAGCCTGAAATGAGCATTCAAAAAGAATTAATAGCCCGCAGTGACAACAAGTGTGAGCTGTGTGGTAACTCCGAAAATTTGGATAGTTATACCGTAGCTCCACGGTCTGGTGACCTCGTTGCAGATTATATTTATGCTTGTATTACTTGCCGGACTCAGTTGGAAAACCCCGAGCAGGTAGCGCCTAATCATTGGCGCAGCCTCAATGACAGTATGTGGAGCGAAGTTTCAGCCGTACAGGTTGTTGCTTACCGTATGCTACACCAGCTACGCGCTGAAGGTTGGCCGGCTGAATTACTGGAGATGATGTACTTGGATGAAGAAACCCTGGCTTGGGCAAAAGAAGGAATCGAAGACGAAAATGCAATTAAGCATATCGATAGTAATGGGAATGTACTAGAAGCGGGTGATACTGTTGTGTTGATTCAAGACCTCAAAGTGAAAGGAGCTAATTTTACCGCCAAGCGAGGTACCGCAGTGCGTCGAATTTCTTTGGTACACGATAACCCCGAACACATCGAAGGTAAGGTAGATGGGCAGCATATCGTCATATTGACGAAGTATGTGAAGAAGTCGAAATAGGTTAAGCCTATGCAGAAAGAAATACTTCCCAAGCTTTACGCTGCTTAGTTGTAAGAAATGTCCAAGCAAGGATTCGACTCGTCTTGTTACCCTGAGCCATCGGGATGGTTTTTACTTCTGTGGGGCCTACTTTTTTGAGCGCCTCGTAAAGGAATTTGAGATGGGTTTCTTTTGAGACTAAGCTTGAGAACCAAAAACAAGAAGTAGCGAAAGCTTTGCTCTCTTGAATCAAGGTGTTCAAAAACGCTTTTTCTCCACCAGGATACCAGAGTTCGTTGTTTTGTCCTCCAAAATTCAGGTTGGCCTTTACTTTAGGCGTCCCTTTCAAATTGGTTAATTTACGTTGGTTGGCAGCTTGTGCCTCCTTGGCTGATGTGTGAAAAGGAGGATTGCAGATTACCAATTCAACCCGCTCGTTTTCGTGCAAAATTTCCTTTAATATTTGCTTCGTATCAGTTTGTAAGCGTAAGGTAATCTTGCTTTGCAAGCGTTCATTTTTACTCACAATACGTTGAGCATTGTCAATGGCTGTTTGATCAACGTCGCTGCCAATAAACGACCAACCATATTCACTGCTCCCAATGATGGGGTATACACAATTGGCACCTACGCCAACATCTAAGCATTTTACGTGCTCGTTGTAATAAGCTTTGGTATTGTTACTGGGTTTTTCTGGGGAAAGTAAATCCGCGAGGTAATGGATATAGTCGGCTCTACCAGGAACGGGTGGGCATAGGTACCCCTCAGGGATATCCCAATAATCAATCGCATAATACTGTTTCAGCAAAGCCTTATTCAGCGCTTTTACGGCCTCTGCGTCAAAGAAGTTAATACTGTCATTACCATATTTGTTTGGCTTGACAAATGCAGCCAATTCAGGGGAGGCCTCCCTTAATTTATCGAAATCGTAAGGTCGGAGGTGTTTATTACGAGGATGCAACTGTTGCTTGGAGGCAGAAATCGGACGTTTTTTATCAGACATGATTACTGCTTTTTAGCAATGATGATTAAATCTACAACAGGACTACCTCCTGGATTTGGGGAAGTAACTCGTTGGGTAAAATGGATACGGAAACCATTGTCGACCAAGGCCTTTACGAGATGGCCCTCTTGGTGGTAGTACATATAAAGTTTCTCATCGCCGCCAGAGCTAGGGCCTATCCAACCCGACTTTGAATCCTCTCCCTCCATCGTACTAAGGTAGAAAATACCACCAGTATTCAATAATTCAGCAGCGTCACTGATCAGTTGTACGCTTTCTTGCTTGGATAAGTAGGGCAAGCAAAAGCCACAGAGAATACCATCGTATTTTTCTGGTAGCTCCCCAATCTTCTTGCAATCCATTAACTGAAAAGTGGCTGTAGGATTGTTGGTTTGAGCTAAATCCAGCATTTTTGGAGCAAGATCAATACCTAACATTTTTGCATTGGGATGCTGGTTAAGTACATATTTGGTGATGTTTCCTGGTCCGCAAGCAAGGTCTAAAAGGCGAGGAGGCGTGGGCATTAAAGCGCAAAATAAATCGAGGGAGTCGTGGTATTTGGCCAGATCCATGTACTTAGACTGGTATTCTTCTGCATGACGGTTAAAAATAGAAATTGCAGCCTCGGTTTTATTCATGGTGCGGTCAGCCTTTGTTACTGTAAAGGTATGAAATGGACTATTTTTTTTCCTTCATCAAATTGGCGGCCCATATCATGAAGATATATATTGCTGCTGAAGCATAAAGGCCATAGATAAGTGCTCTTTGGAAGACTTCTATTTTGTTAGGGTTGACACCCAATCCAATAAGGAGAAAAATAAGAAACATTGCAATAAAGGTCCAAATGACAGGCTTTTTAAGAGACCGGTGGTAATTGAGAAACTCTTCCTTCTTAGAGATGGGCGATTTTCGGAGCCAAGCCTTGATGACGCCAATTAAGGCTCCAATTAGAAATAGGAATAGTGGCTTAGAAACTTCGGTCAAAAAATCAGTCATTGCTAGATGTTTTTTGCAAAGGCTAATAAGGAAGCTTCTCCCCAAGCCGGAGCCATCAATTGCATCCCTAATGGTAATTGAGTGCTTTCATGGGTTCCACTAGGAATACTAATAGCAGGTAAACCAGCCATGTTTGCAGCTACGGTGTAGATATCGGAAAGATACATGGCAACCGGATCTTCCAGGCTTTCGCCTAGTGGCCAGGCTGGAGTAGGTGTTGTAGGTAGACAGATGAAATCGTAAGTAGCAAAAATCTCATTGAGTCGATCCAGCAGCAAGCGTCTGACCTTTTGGGCACGGGCGTAGTAGGCATCGTAATAACCAGCACTAAGTACGAAGGTGCCTAACATGATCCGACGTTTTACTTCTTGGCCAAAACCTTCGGTCCGTGATTTTTGGTAGGTCTCCTGTAGATTTTCTGCTTCGGCGCTTCGGTGTCCGTAGCGAATACCATCGTAGCGAGATAGGTTACTGGAGGCTTCGGCGGTTGTGAGAACATAATAAGCGGGGATAATGTAATCCAGTAGATCAAACTCTACCGCTTCAATAGTGTGACCTTTCCCTCGGAGTTGATCGAGAAATGCTTCTGCATTCGCGCGTACTTCCCCATCCAGTCCGGGGTGTTCCAGTGCCGGACGGATATAAGCGATCCGGGATGGTTTGCTTTCATCGAGTACCTTACTGTATGCAGGAACGTCGGTGGTGCTGGCGGTACTGTCAAAATCATCAGCACCGGCCATGATTTCTAGCAGCAAAGCTGTATCTTCTATACTATGGGTAAGGGTGCCGATCTGATCGAAAGAAGAGCCATAAGCCAACAGGCCGTGGCGTGAAATTCGACCATAAGTAGGCTTAAAGCCAATGACGCCACAAAACGCAGCGGGCTGGCGTACTGATCCACCGGTGTCACTACCGAGGGCTGCCAGGCAGGTGTCTGCTTGTACGGCTACCGCAGCGGCGCCCGAAGAACCTCCGGGAATACGAGTGGGGTCGGCCGCATTACGGGTAGGGCCATAGATCGAAGTTTCGTTGGTAGACCCCATCGCGAACTCATCACAGTTGGTGCGGCCAATAATAATAACATCTTCTGCCAAAAGGCGTTCCGTAGCAGTCGCCGAAAATAGCGAAGAAAAGCCTTCTAGTATTTTAGAACCAGCAGTTACTTGGTGGTTCTCATAGCAGATAACGTCCTTGATAGAGATTACCATTCCGGCTAAGCGGCCAAGTTGTTCACCGTTTTTACGGCGTTCATCCTGCTGCTTGGCAATTGCGCGCGCTTCGTCTGCCCAAACTTCTACGTAGATGTTGAGGTCTTGGCTGGCGGCGATTTGCTCCAAATAGTAATCAACGATGTTAACGGTTGTCAGCTCTGCTTGCTCGATGGCTTGTTGAACTTCCGCGAAGGTGGTAAACTTTGGCATTGTGGAGTGGGGTATTCGCCGATGCAGGATTTAAATTAATGAACCATATAAGGAACAGCACGAAAATAAAAAGCGATTTAGCTACGCTGCTACTTCGTGGTCGCTCCGCGTCTACTACGTGGTTGTTTTTTATAATAGTTGAATAAGCGCTTCATTTAAAGCGTTTTAACTATTTGAAAAACTTAGAAAATCTCGCAGAAGCAGCGAAGCTAAATCGCAGCTTATTTTCTGCGCAATAATAAGGTCATCTTTTTTTTAAAAACGTTATTTCAGAGTATCAATGATTTTTTCTATCGACAGCTTTTCCTGTTCGCCGTTTTCCATGTTCTTTATGCTAAGTTCACCGCTCGCCATTTCATTGTCACCAATGAGGATGACGTAAGGCACGTTGCGATCATTAGCATACTTCATTTGCTTTTTCAGCTTGACCGGCTCAGGATAAAGATCTGCATTGATGTTGGCTGCACGCAATTGGTTGAGGCAGCGGAAAGCGTAGCGGTGGCTTTCTTCATCAAAGCCAACCAAAAGCACTTTTAGAGCGGAGGCATCTTCGGCAGGAAATAAATCGAGTTCTTCCAGGACATCATATACACGTTCCGCACCGAAAGAAACGCCAACACCAGGCATATTTTTCATGCCAAAAACGCTGGTCAGGTCTGCGTAGCGTCCACCGCCACCGATACTGCCCATCTTTATGTTAGGGTGTGCTTGGGTATCTACATTTACTTCAAAAATACACCCAGTGTAGTAGTTGAGACCACGAGCCAAGGTGATGTCGAATTGCAAAGTATTTTTGAATTCGTATCCTTCCAAGTAAGCAAAAACCTGTGTGATTTCTTCTACGCCTAAGAGGCCGGTTTCACTTGCTGCCAGCGCTGCTTTTAAGTCAGCTAACTCCTTGATTGCCAAAATTTCTTCAATCTTGGCGACGGCAGCTTCGCCAATGCCTCGCTCGCCCAGTTCTTTACGAACACCTTCGATACCGACCTTGTCCAGCTTGTCGATGGCGACGGTCATATCGATCATTTGATCTGGAATACCAGCTACTTCCGCAATACCGGCCAGTATTTTGCGATTGTTGATGCGGGTAACGGTTTTGATATTCAGTTTCCCAAAGACCTCATCGTAAATCTGAACAAGTTCAGCCTCGTAACTGAGTGAGTCTGATCCTACAACGTCAACATCACACTGGTAAAACTCTTGATAGCGCCCTTTTTGTGGGCGATCAGCCCGCCAAACAGGTTGGATTTGATAGCGCTTGAAAGGGAAAGACAAATCGTTTTGATACATCACCACATAACGGGCAAAAGGCACCGTAAGATCATAGCGTAATCCCCGCTTGGAAATAGAAGGGATAAGTCCTGTAGAGTTGCGTTCTTGAAGCGCTTCTTCGTTAGCTTTTTTCAGGAAATCACCGTTGTTGAGTACCTTGAATAATAGACGGTCACCTTCTTCGCCATATTTTCCTGTTAGGGTACTAAGATTCTCCATGACGGGCGTCTCGATGGCTTGATAGCCATACTTGACGAATACGCTACGAATGGTTTCGAAAATATAATTACGACGGTTTACCTGTTGTGGCAAAAAATCGCGCGTGCCTTTAGGGATACTTGGCTTCATGGAAAATTAGAATAAAAATCAAAAAATAATAAAGGAACAGCACGAAAACAAAATCGCGTTTTATTTTCTGCGCAATACAAAGCGGTCAAGCTGCGTCGCAGTTCAACAAAAAAAGGTATGGCCAAAGATTACTAACTTACAATACGCTAGTAAACTGCTTTAAGAAGCGGACATCGTTTTCAAACATCAGGCGAATATCCGTGATATTGTACAACATCATGGCTTGGCGTTCGATACCCATACCAAATGCGAAGCCGGTGTACTTTTCGGAATCAATGCCACATTCTTCCAAAACATTAGGATCAACCATTCCGCAACCCAGAATTTCTACCCAACCGGTGTACTTACAAATATTACAACCTTCCGCATTACAGATGAAACAGGAAACGTCCATCTCTGCGCTAGGCTCTGTAAATGGGAAGTAAGACGGGCGTAAACGAATCCGCGTGTTTTCTCCATACATCTCGCGAGCGAAATAGAACAAGGTTTGCTGCATATCCGCGAAGGATACCTTCTCGTCGATGTACAAGCCTTCCACCTGGTGAAACTGAGCGTGCGAACGTGCCGAGATCGTTTCATTACGGTATACGCGCCCAGGAGCAATGATGCGGATGGGCGGCTGCGTAGTTTTCATCGTCCGAGCCTGTACCGAAGAGGTGTGCGTCCGCAAAAGTTGGGCGCCAGCACCTGGCTCGTAACCTTTTAGGTAGTAAGTATCCTGCATGTCACGGGCAGGATGATCTTCAGGCGTGTTGAGTGCCGTGAAGTTGTGCCAATCATCTTCGATTTCCGGCCCTTCCGCTACGGCGAAACCAATGCGTTCGAAAATACTTACGATACGGTTCATCGTCGTCGAGATCGGGTGGCGTGAACCTAGTGCGATGGGCTCTCCAGGAGCCGTCAGGTCGAGGTCACTAGCGGCAGATGCTTCCGCAGCTGATTCCAGGCTAGATTTGAGCTCGGCAAACTTGGCTTCCGCTACTTGCTTGGCTTCGTTTACCAACTGACCGTATTCCTTTTTGCGTTCATTGATGACATTGCGAATTTCGCCCATCAATGGCTTCAAGCGGTTCTTACTCCCCAGAAACTGAATCCTGAACTGTTCGAGTTCTTCACTAGAAGTGGGGGCAGCGTCCTTGATGGCGCTGATCATGTCGCGTACTTTATCGAATAGCTGTTCTGCCATGGTGCGTAGTAAATAGTTTGTCAACGAGTGTTGACTTAATTCAACAAGTTCAAAGCGTAAATAATTCCCTGTTAGGAGAAAGCACAAAAACAAATGGACTTTACGCTTCCTTGAGTTCGTAAGTGAAGTTTTCCATGATGACGTTGGCCAATAACTTTTGGCAAGCGGTCTCTACCATCTGGCGAGCTTCTGCTTCGTCGGCTGCGGTCAGCTTCAGGGTCACATGTTTTCCAATACGAACATCTTCTACTCCATCAAGGTGGAGGTTCTTCATATTCTTAGCCACTGTTTTCCCTTGAGGGTCCAGTAATTCCTGGTGGGGCATGATATCTACTTCGGCAATGAAATTCATCTTAGACTCTGTTAGTGGTAAAGTGGCGAACGATGTTAGTAATAATATAAATCAGCACAATGGGTGCGAGCGCCACTTCACGCCATATCAACAAAAATACCAGTGCTGAGGCCGCAAAGATAATCCGCAGGGCGTTGCCTTCCCAGCGCAAGTGCTTAAATTTGAAACTAAACATGGGTATTTCTGCTAATAAAAGCCAGGAGAGGGCAAAAATCAGGGCATATATCACAAATCGTTGTTCGATGATCTCCAAAAAGAAAGGTACTTCAGCTCGATAGAGCATCAATAAGCCCAGTACAAGGATGGTGCAAGCGGGCGTTGCTAGACCAATAAACCCTTCTGTTTGCCGTTCATCCAGGTTGAATCGTGCTAGGCGTAATGCAGAAGCACCAGTAAGAATAAAAGCAGGGAAGGCAAACCAATGGATGCCACCTTGCATAGGATTAGCAAAATCAGGATGAGCACCGATTACAAGTAAGGTGTAAAGGATAGCACCCGGGACTAGTCCAAAAGAAATAAGGTCGGCCAAACTATCGAGCTCTTTGCCCACAGGTGAGCTTACGTTTAGCGCCCGAGCAGCAAGGCCATCGGCAAAATCTGCTAAAGCCGCAGCAGCTAGCCACCCCGCAGTCGCAAAATACCAGCCCTGGAAAAGACTCAGTAGTGCAGCGCAACCACAAAGCAAATTGACCAGCGTAATAAGGTTGGGAATCTGTTTCATCCGTCAAAAGTGATAAATAAAAGTTAAAATCTTACTTTCAGACAGCAACTAACCAGACAAAAGCTTCTTATTTAAAGACCAAGAGCTACGCTTTTGGGGTTTTAAACGTTATAGACTACAACTACTAGACAGACAATCGAGCATACTATGCGCAAAATATACTTCCTGCTGCTTTTTTCAGCGCTTTATTTACCTTCTGCTTGGGCACAACCCGCCAACGACGAATGCGTCGATGCTATCCCGTTAGATGATATCACCCTGTGGTGTTCTGTGCCGGATGCGTATACCACCATCAATGCGACCATCTCACCGGAGGATAGCCCGATGTGTTTTCCTAATAACCAGGATGCCTTCGATGTTTGGTTTTCGTTTACGGCAGTAGCACCTATCGTTAGTATCAGTGTGATTGGTGAGACAGATGTGAATGACGGTGGAACAATCCATGATCCTCAGTTTGCCCTCTACGGAGGTCCTTGTGATGATCTTGGCGATGCTCTTGCTTGTGCATCCGATAACTCCAATGCTGACCAAGTAACCATCTTTGAAGCTGGCTTGACTATTGGTCAGACCTACTACATTCGTGTGAGTGCTCGCTTTAACCAGACGGGAACTTTTCAGTTGTGTGTCAATAACTTCAATGAGGTTCCTCCGCCTGATGGCGATTGTGATTCGGCGGTTATCCTTTGTGATAAATCACCGTTTTCAGTGAGTTTTGTCGTAGGGGTGGGCGATACCCCCAACGAGATTGGTGATGTAAGTTGTAGTAGTGGTACCTGTCCTTTCGATGAATCAAGCAGCACATGGTACAAATGGACTTGCCAGGAGTCGGGGCCGCTGGCTTTTACGCTCACGCCGTTAAATCCGGCTGATGACCTCGATTTTGTTGTGTTTGAGTTACCTAACGGGCTGGATGATTGTACAGGAAAGGAAGATTTGAGATGTATGGCATCTGGCGAAAACGTGGGTGCTGATTTTGATGAGTGGGCACCTTGTACCGGCGAAACAGGCCTGAGTTTGGCCGATCCGGATATCGGAGAAACCTGTGGTTGCCAGGCAGGAGATAACAATTTTGCGCAGGCCGTAGATATGGTAGCAGGCCGTAGTTATGCGCTGGTTGTTAATAACTTTAGTCAATCTGGTGCCGGTTTTTCCATTGAATTCGATCAGAGCCCTGGTACGGGTACCTTTGTTGGGCCACAGGCCAATTTTGTTTTTGAACCGAGTGTTGCTTGTGTAGGAGAGACCATCAGCTTTACGGATGCTTCTTCGTTTATTGGCAATATTGATAGCTACGATTGGGATTTTGGCTCAGGGGCAGAACCGCGTACGGCTACTGGCCAAGGGCCACATCAAGTGGTGTACAACACGCCGGGTATCAAGCCTGTCGTACTGGAAGTTACCTCTGAACGTGGTTGTGTTGTTACTCGTATTGATCTAGCGACCGAAGTTATTTGCTGTGATGACCACTTTACAACCGATGCGAATATTAGTGATGTGGATTGCCCGGATAGCACCGATGGCGCCATTGATTTCTTGGTAAGTAATCCCTACGGGCCTTATGGCTATAGTTGGAGTAACGGTGCTAATAGCGAGGATCTTACAGGTTTAGCTCCCGGCACCTATACGGTAACGGTTGTAGATGAAGCGACCTGTGAGGATACATTTTCATTCGTTGTAGATAGTCCTCCGCCTTTTACTTTTGACACTTTGGTCGTAATGCCTACGTGTAATGGTGGAATCGATGGTGCCGTCACTTTGGTGGTGAATGGAGGTACGCCACCTTACGAATACAACTGGGAAAATACGGGCTTTGGGCCTAACAATACCTTTAGCGGTATTAGTCAGGGCGACTACACGGTTATCGTTCGCGATGACAATGATTGTGAATTCACCCAGATTTTACCCGTAAGGGAATTAGAGTTGCAGCTAGATCCTGCTGTGCAGACGATCACGCAGCCGAGTTGTTTTGGGTTCAGCGATGGTTCTATTGTGATAGCGATCAATAATGGACTGCCTCCTTATGAGTATAACTTTAACGATGGGAATGGATTTACCTCCAGTAATACATTGAACAATATCCCTGCGGGAACCTACTTGGTTGATGTTTTAGATGCTAACCTTTGTAGTGGATTTTTCGAGCTAGTGGTAGAAGATCACCCACCGCTTACGCTTGATTTTGCGATTGATAATGTCAGTTGTTTTGGCGAAAGTGACGGTAGTGTTGAGGCCCTTGTTACGGGCGGTTTTGGCAATTACTTCTATAGTTGGAATAACGGTGCGGTAACAGCGGTGAATGGAAACCTGGTTGCTGGCACTTATAATCTACAGGTAACAGATGAAAATAATTGCCTGATTACAGGCGATGCCATCGTGACCCAGCCCGATAGCCTGGGCTTGGGACTGGTGGAAGTGATCGACAATATTTGTTTCGGCGAAAGCGAAGGAAGTATTACCGTAGAAGCTGTAGGTGGCTCTCCGCCTTATGAGTACAGTACCGACGGTTTTACATTTCAAACAGACCCGATACTCGGCAATTTACCAGCAGGGAATTATGAAGTAACCGTGTTGGATGCCGAAGGTTGTACCGCTACAGTAGACGCTTCGATAACGGAACCCATCGAATTGGTTGTAGACGCTGGTGGTGACCGCTTTATCATCCTGGGTTATGATACCCTGGTACGAGCAGTTTCCAATTATTCCCCCGTGACCTATACCTGGACGCCGATGGATTCCCTGAATTGTCTAAACCCTGATTGTAGCCTGGTTCAGGTTAACCCAACAGCGACGACGACCTATCAGGTGCTGGTCACCAATGAGAATGGCTGTACTGCTACAGATGACGTGACCATTAATTTGATCAAAGATCGGCCGATTTTCATTCCCAACGTCTTTAGCCCGAATAACGATGGGACCAACGATGGCTTCACCATCTTCAGCGGCCCGGGATTGGAACTTATTGAAAAGCTGCAAATCTTCAGCCGCTGGGGCGAACTGGTGTTTGAAGCCAATAATATCTTCCCCAATGATGTAGGCCTCGGTTGGGACGGTAAATTCAATGGCGACCCCGTCAATCCGGGTGTTTTTGTTTATTTGGCGCAGCTACGTTTCGTTGATGAGGAGATTGTAGAGGTGAAGGGAGATGTGACGGTGATAAGGTAAGAGGGGCATTCCCCAAAAAAACTACTATCTTCATCCCTTTAACTAAAGTAACCTATGGGGCTTTTTATTGGGATTGTTGCAGCACTTGCTTTTTCAGCGCTCTTTTCAGGCTCTGAGATGGCTTTTGTATCAGCGAACAAGCTGAAGATCGAACTCAAGAAAAAGAAAGGTTCCTATCGGAGCCTGATCTTGTCTGGGTGGTACGATGGGCCAAATAACTTCATTAGCACGATGCTGGTGGGGAACAATATAGCCCTGGTTATTTTCACCTATCTAATGGGGCAGCTGCTCTCTCCTGTACTGTCTCAGATGTTGGGGATTTCCGAAGAAAGCATATCTCAGGTGTTATTACAAACGGTGCTGATCACGATTGTGGTTTTGCTGTTTGGTGAATTTCTGCCCAAAACACTGTTCCGTTTGTTTGCGGATGATTTTCTTTATCAACTGGCGATCCCATTGCGTTCCCTTCAGTTTTTACTCTTTCCTTTTGCATGGGCAATGACCAAAGCGTCGGACCTAACTTTACGATTGCTCTTTAAAAAGAGAGTAGCACCAACGGAGCAAATACTGACCAGACTGGATTTGGAAAACTTTGTGCGAGAGTCTCGATCTGAGGCTCAGGAGGAAATTGACAAAGACCTTTTTGGAAAAGCACTGAACCTGCGGGAAGTGCGCGTACGGGAGAGTATGGTTCCACGCACCGAAATTGAGAGCATTGATGTAAGTGCCAGTATAGAAGAATTGGTAGAGGTTTTCCAAAAGACCCATTTGTCGCGGCTTTTGGTCATTAATGAAGATGTCGACAATGTTTTGGGCTACGTGCATCATCAGCAACTTTTTGAAGAACCCAAAAGCATTAAGCAACTTGCCTTAGCGATTCCATTCGTACCTGAAACGATGTATGTAACGGAGTTGATGAATAAGCTCATTAAAGAAAAGATGAGCATCGCCTGTGTCTTCGATGAGTTTGGAGGTATTTCAGGCATCATTACTTTGGAAGATATTCTGGAAGAAATTTTTGGAGAAATAGAAGATGAACACGATAAAGGGGACCATATAGAAGAGGAATTTGGTGAAGGCGCCTTTTTGTTTTCCGGGCGCTTGGAAATCGATTATCTTAACGAAAAATATGGCCTCTTTTTACCGGAAGGAGAATACCATACCCTTTCCGGCTATCTGGTAACCACAACGGAAGACATTCCTGAACAAGGACAGATACTGGAGCTTGGCGATTATCGCTTTATCATAGAACTGGTGAGTAATACCCGTATTGAAACGGTGAAGATTGAAACCATTACGAAAGAAGAATAAAAAACACTCATGGAAGAACAGCCAATTATTGAAAATCAGGAACTCAACATCTGGGAAGCGTTAATTCCCGTCATTGTTCTGGTTATCCTACTTAGTTTCAACGTGAGTGTTTTTGGGGACGATGCCCTCAGTGGCTCTAACCAGTTTATCTTGCTCATAGGTGGCGCGGTTGCTGCCATTGTTGGGTTTATGAACAAGGTTTCCTACAGCAAAATGATTGATGAAGTCGCCAACAACATCAAATCGACGACGGAAGCCATTCTTATCTTATTATTTGTGGGTGCATTGGCTGGAACCTGGCTCATCAGCGGCGTCATTCCATCTATGATTTTTTATGGTTTAAAAATATTGAACCCAACGATATTTCTACCTGCTACGGTGGTCATTTGTGCCATTATTTCTATTGCTACGGGTAGTTCCTGGACGACTTCAGCCACGGTAGGTATTGCCTTGATAGGGATTGGCCAAGCGATTGGTATTCCTTTGGGCATGGTCGCAGGAGCGGTATTGTCTGGAGCGTACTTCGGTGATAAAATGTCGCCATTGTCAGATACTACCAACCTGGCACCGGCTATGGCTGGTGGCGAATTGTTCACGCACATCCGCTATATGGCTTACACCACTGTTCCTACCATTATCGTTACCATCATCGTATTTATAATAATTGGCCTGACGATAGAGCCTACAGGTGTCGCCGATACCAAAGCATTGCTTGGTGCGATGGAGCAGCAATTTTATATTAGCCCAGTCCTGTTTTTGGTACCCATAGCGGTTATTCTTTTGATTATCCGAAAAACGAAACCCTTAATCGCCTTGTTGGCGGGTACGTTGCTGGGCGGTTTTTTTGCGGTAGGTTTTCAGCCAGGCGTTGTGGCGGCTATAGCCGAAACAGATTCGCTTAGCTTCACCAGCGCTTACGTTGGGGTGATGAAAGCCATGACGGTGGATGTAGCTGTGGAGACAGACAATGCTCTACTTAATGACCTCTTCTCTTCCGGAGGAATGTCTGGAATGTTGGGTACGATTTGGTTGATCTTATGTGCGATGGTTTTTGGTGGAATCATGGATGCCATCGGAGCACTTGCACGCATCAGTCGTTCACTGCTCAATATGGCAGAAAGTACTTTTAGCTTGTTTGCGAGCACCGTGGCCAGCTGTTTGGCCCTCAATGTCACGGCATCTGATCAATACTTGGCAATCGTTGTGCCTGGTAAGATGTTTTCTAAAGCCTATGAGGAACGCGGCCTTGCGCCTGAAAACCTAAGTCGTACGCTGGAAGATTCAGGAACAGTTACTTCGGTATTGGTGCCTTGGAATACCTGTGGCGCTTATCAGTCTGGGGTACTTGGCGTATCCGTCGTCGATTATTTCATCTACGCGATCTTCAATTACCTAAGTCCGTTTATGACCTTGCTGTTTGCTGCCTTCCGGATTAAGATTCGCCAGTTGAACGGAGAGTTTTTAGCGAAGTAATTATTTGAGAGTTTTCAAAATCGCCACGAGCTGGTCGGGAGACCAGCGGGATATATCCTTGTAGTCTGGGGACTACAAGGAGCAGAGTTACTTAAAAAGGCGACAAAGTGCTAAATGGCATTTTGTCGCCTTTCTCATTACTGAATGAGTGGGATACGCCTTATGCGCTTTGTAATCCTTACGAACGTTGAATAGTCGGGGCGCTTTTTTTTGATCGAATGGTAGTTACAATGAAAAATAGTAAAAAGCCTATAGACAGGTAAACAAAACTATCCTGAATGATGGAGTATAATGTAGTAACACCTTTAGCAGGCAGTTGTGCATACATGATTTTTTTATTTCCATCAAAACTGCTCATTTGTGAAGCCATTTCACCGTATGGTGTGATTGCTGCGGAAAGCCCAAAACGCGTTGAACGCAGCACCGAGTGACCTTGCTCAACTGCTCTAAAGGCAGCCATTTCTGTATGCACAGGGTCAATGCCTCTCCAGTCACTTGACGGAAGAATAACCATATCGGCTCCTAATTCACCATACTCTTTTGCCAGGTATGGAAAATCATAATCATAGCAAATAGCAGCTCCGATTTTTGTTCCTGTTACATCAATCACCTTTAAAGGTGATGTTCCCTGCACGGCTGGCTCTCCTGGTACGGGTTGATGCTTGAGGTAGGAATGCGTGATGTTCCCTGACGAATCAATAAATTGGTACTTGTTCTCATACCTAAAGGGCGTTTGTGAAATGGGTGTCACATAAGAAGCTACCAAAGTGATATTGAGTTCAATGGCTAGTTCTTTTATGGATTTAATCCATTCCTGCTCCTCTTCAGGCATTATAAATAAGGCAGCTTCGTTCCATGCTATTATTTTAGCACCACCATCTGCTGCTGTTCTGGTTCGCTCAAATAATGCCGTTTTATTCTGTTCATTACTTTTCTTAGAAGGTAATGGTAGACCACTCACCTCGGAATCTGTTCCAACTGCTGCAACAGTTACGGTGTCAACGCCATTGGATTTACTCAAGTCGTAACGAATAGAGCCAAAAACAATTAAAAGGAACAACATAATTACCGGAAGCTGAAATGTTGAAATAGCGGTTTTCCTTTTGAGTATGATAGTAGCAATTGAGACATTAACCCAGTAAATCAGAAAGCTGAGCCCAGCCAAGCCAAACAAGGACACTGTTTGAATAAGTGATACATTATCGTGCATGGTATATGCTGCTACTCCCCAACTGGCAAGAGGAGTAAAAGTGTATTGAATCCATTCCATAATGATCATGATAACAGGAAATAGAAACAGCGCGTATTTTTGATTTTTAAATCTACTCCAGGCTAGGTAAGCGGGCAGGTGGAATAAACTAATTGGGATCGAGTAGAGGAAGGTTAGCACTAGGGGTATTGGCTCGCTAATAATCTTCGCTACCACCAAAGTCCAAGCTAAAACGAAAGCCAGAAAAAAGGTTAATCTTGACTTCCAGCCTTGTGTGAGACTTAGATAAATTAAAAAAGGAACACTTGAAACCCAAGCCATAACTTCAATACTAAAGGTCATGTGAGATAGCGTAATGGTAGCTACTCCGATTGCGAGATACCAAAGTGGATTAATTTTATTTACATTAAATCCTTGCGGGGAGGGACTTGAGGAAGTTTTCATCTTTCTTTGTTTTTAATTCTCCACAAAGATTGATGCTTCTGATTTCAAATCCATTAACATTTGTTAAAGGATGATATTTTACGCCATAAGTCCTTTACGGAGTCTACTTAGGGAAATATTTGTAATTCCGAGATAGGAGGCAATGTCAATATGTGAGATTAGATTTTCCAGGAAGTGATATTTTTCTCTGAAAAGAAGGAGTCTTTCTTTAGCATTCAGCGAAGCGAGGCCAATTTCTTTCTCAACTTTTGCAAGGAGTTCATTTTGTAAAACCATATTTCCAAACTCACGTATGTCAATGTGATTTATCATGAGCTGCTCAAACTTGTCAGCGTTTAAACTGGCAACGGTTAGCTTGGTAAGCGCTTGAAAGTTGAGGTGAGATATTTGATTGGCCGTTCTCGTTTTATTTGGAGAAAGTACACCGCCTTCAAGAAAGAAGGAGATGGTTACTTCTTCACCTTCCGGGCTTAGTAGAAAGCTCCGGCAAACACCTTCGTAAACAAAGTACTCCTTGTTATTTCTTTTTCCTCTATCTATAAAAAGATCTCCTTTTTCATAAACTTCAATTACGATCAAGTCATTCACCAGGTCTAACGACCCCTCCGATATAGGTGACACCTTGTTGATTAAGGGCCTTGTTTTTTCTTTAATCTGTTCGGAATTCATGACTATTATTTATTTGTGCGCAACTATCGAATAAGTGTAACATCTCCTTTGAATATCTCGATTCGACCATCCGCAAACTCTACTTCGGCAAAATAGACGAATACCGCAGGGTTCATTGTTACACCCGCTTTGGTGCCATCCCATCCGTAGCGAGGATCATTGGGCGCAAAATTATCAACGGTGTAAATAGCGTTCCCCCAGCGATCAAAAATGTCGAATTGATGTATTTGGGTGACACTGCCCAATTCGGCAAATGGATAAAATACATCATTGTCGCCATCACCATTGGGCGAGAAAATATTAGGGAAATACACCGGGAAATCCCGGTTGACGAAAACCCTGACCAAGGCTTTGTCGCTACAGCCATTTTCTGAAATTACACTGATCTGATAAAGGCTTGTTTCGGTAGGCTGTGCGTAAGGGGCCAGGCAATCGCCACAACTAAGCGTCGATGCGTCTTCCCAATTGATTTGTGCCAGTGATGCTTCCGGGTAGTTGGTTTGCGCAATCAGTCTTATACTGTCTCCGTAATCGATCTCTAATTCGGGCTGGGTGACCAGCACGTAGAGCGAATCGGGTTGAATGATTTCAATCGTTTCTTCATAGGTACAGCCATTGCTATCTTCAATTAATGTCTGATAAACACCTGCGGGGATGTTCGTAAAAAGTGTTTGCGACTGCAAGCTGTTTCCATTATTGATACTGTAAAGATAAGGAGGGGTGCCACCTTGAATGCTGCTGAAGTTGATCAAGCCAACGTCGCCAAAACAGAGTGGTTGTACTGCCTCCAATGTAGCGACAGGGATGTTTTCGGTAACGGTCACAAGGTCCATTGCGGTACAACCATTGTCGGTATTCGTCACAAGGATTTGATAGTCTCCGGGGGCATTGATAGTTGGGGATAGTGTGTTCTCGTTGAAAATGGTCGCCCCATTAACTGATGTCCAGAGGTAGGTGAAGTTACTGCCCTGGGAAGAGTTGGAGCCATTTAGGTTATCCTGCTCATCGGTACAATCCAGTACGAAATCGTTGCCCGCAGAAGCGAGGGGTGGTGTAATGTCTTGTTCCACGATGACATTGGCAGTGTTGCTACAATCGTTGCTGGTATCTTCAATCATAAGAATATAGGTGCCGGGTGCGCCTACTTGTGGGTTGAGTCCGTCGGCACCAGAGAGGATGACCCCACCTGTTGTCGTCCAGCTGTAGAGTAAATCCGCCCCCATGCTAGAGGCTGTTGCATCTAATGGTGTGTTTAGTACATTGCAATTGAGTTCCGCCGGCGTAGCAAAGATGATAACAGGTACATCGTCATCTTGTAATACTTCAATACTGGCACTATCGGAACAGGTATTTTCTGTATTCACAATCTCCAGGGTATAGATACCTGGCTGACTAATTTCCGGCAATAAACCATCTGCTCCGTCGTCTATTTGACCGTTGGTTGTCGACCAGGTGATGGTCAGATCAGGCCCGCTGCTCGATGCGCCAGCGTCTAGTATTAAGCTTGGTGTTCCACAATCTAAAATACCCGCCATATCAATCATGGCTACTGGCTGAAGCGTATCTTGAAAGACCGTTGTACCTAAGCTATCGGTACATCCGTTGGTGAGGTTGGTGACTAAAAGACCATAGCTTCCCGGTGTATTTACCGTAATGTTGGCTTCGTCAGCAGGACTGATGATATTCCCGTCAGGGCTTTCCCACAGGTAGGATAAGCTACTTGTTCCGGTGCTGTTTTCTCCCAGGATATTTAAAGAAAGTATCGTACAGTTGAGCGTGTCGACAGGGGCAATTTGGACAATAGGATCATCCAGGTCTTCTCGGACTAAAATCGTACGGCTACCTACGCAGCCATTGTCGGTATTGGTAACCATCAGTGTATAGTTGCCTGCTTGGTCGACGGTTGGTGTAAGGGTGTTAGCATCTTGCAGAATATTACCATCGGCAGTGGTCCAGCTGTATACGGGCGCATTACCTACATTACTGGCGGTGTTACCTTGCAATTGGATGCTAGGGTTGTTACAGTCTACCGTTATTGGTGTTGTAATGGCTACTAGTGGTGTATCGGTATCTTCTTCTACGAAGATGTTGGCAGAAGCGGTACAGCCGTTGTCGTTATCCGTTAAAAGTAACTCGTAGCTACCAGATAAACCGACCGTAGGTGTGGATGTTGAGCTGTTGGTGATCGTATTGCCATCTGCATTTGACCACGCGAAGGAAAGCATGTTTCCGGTACTCCCCGTTGCGTCGAGCCCTACCGAAAGGGTGACACAATCCAAGGTGTCAGGTACTGCAATCATTGGCACCGGAGGTGTCAGGTTATTAAGTACGGAGACGGTCGCTGTTTGGCTACAGCCATTGTTTGTATTGGTAAGAAGGAGCTGGTAATCTCCAGCTTGTGTAATTGTAGCTATAGCTTGATCTTCATTCGTAATGGGTAGACTGGTGGTATTGCTCCAGCTGTAAATTGGGTTGCTACCTGCGAGGCTCGCTCCCGCATCGAGGGTAGCGGTGGTGTCAGCGCAAGTTAAAATGGCTGGTGGTAAAATTTGGATAACAGGGCTGATGGTATCCAGTGTCACGGTTACTTGGTCGGTGGCCAAGCACTCGTTGGTGGTGTTTGTTATTTCCAGAAGGTAGGTGCCTGCTGCGTCAATCATAGGAGTAGCAGTGTTCGCTCCATTTTGAATGTTGCCATTCATCGTGCTCCATGCGTAGGTTACACCAGCCCCTTGTGCATCGGCAGTACCTGATAATTGCAGCTGTGTCCGGGCACAATTCAGGAGTGTGTCCAGCCCTGCATCAACAATAGGTGGGGTGTTGTCTAGCAGCACCTGAATTTCGGCCTGCGCCCGGCAGTTATTGTTAGTGTCTTCGACGGTGAGGGTGTACGTGCCAGGACTATCTACCAAAGGTTGTAGCGTACTAGCGTCTTGCACAATATTTCCATCAGCGGTTGTCCAGGTGAAGGCGGTATTGCCACTGTTACTATTGGCTGTACCAGCTAAGTTGACGCTCAGTCGTCCACAGGTGAGCGACAAAGGCATTACTATACTGGCCTGTGGGAAGTTGTCGTCTTGAGTAACGACAGTAAAGGTAGTGTCCATACAACCGTTGATGGTGTTGGTAACGATCAATTGATAGTCACCGGCCTGTCCGGCATTTATTTGATTCGCGCTTGGGTTGCCGACGAGGCTACCGTTCAAGGTAGACCAAGCGTAGAGCAATGCGGAGGTGCCGACAGAGCCACTACCATCCAAGAGAGAAAGACTATCGGTACAGGTCAATTGAGGAGGCAATGCGACCATAGCCGTAGGGAGTTGTATGTCTTGGGTCACGAGCACGGTGTCTATTGCAAAGCAACCATTATTCTCGTCCAAAACTTCGAGAATATACATACCGGGATCGCTAACGGCTAAGGTTGCAATACTATCAAGTGAAGGGAGTGTTGCATTGGGACTAGACCAAGTGTAGTTGATACTGTTGCCGGTGCTACTATTCCCGCCAAGGGTGTGAGTAGTTATATTACAATCCAGGTTTTGATCTGTTCCTGCGGATGCGGCTGGCGATACGGTGTTTTCTGTTAGCTGAATGCTGCTGGAATCGGTACATTGATTAGCAGGGTTCAGTACCGTTACGTTGTAGGTTCCGATGCTGGTTGCTAAAATTTGAGCGGTACTGTCGCTACCTGAGATTGTTCCGTCCAAAGTGTTCCACTGGAAATCAGGATTGGGGAATGAAGTGCCCAGGCTCGCAGTGATGGTCATATCACTTTGTACACAATTCAGCTCGCTAATTGGCAGTATAGATAAGTCGGGTAGCACTATATCTTCTGTTACCGTTACAGTAGTGGTGGAGGTACACCCATTGTTGGTGTTTTCAACCAATAGCTGGTAGTCACCAGGAGCGTTGATACTCGCCAGGAGCGTATCGCTGGCCGAGGTGATTTGTCCGTTGCTAGTAGACCACAGGTATTGGAAGTTTCCTCCTTGGCTACTGCCGGAGCCGTTTAATACCTGATCGGTAACTTGGCAGTTAAGCTCAACGGGCGGCATAATCGTTGCAACAGGCATGAGCGTATCCTGTAAGACAGTGACCGAAGCGCTACTGCTGCAACCATTGGTCGTGTCGGTGATTTCAAGGGTGTATACGCCGGACTGGTCTACTACTGGCAGAAGGCCGTTGGTACCACTTACAAATTGGCCGCCAGAGGTTGACCAAACGAGGTTGTAGTCCATTCCGCTAGTGGACCCGGAAGCGTCTAATACCAAGGTGTTTGTAAGGCAATCCAAGGTGTCGTTTAATATTATTTGTACAACAGGAGTGTCATCATCCCCTACAACAATCACCTGGTCTGTGGCGGTACAGCCGTTGACGGTGCTGGTGACTTCGAGGACATAGGTGCCTGCTGATCCTACAAAAGGGTCCAGGGTGGTAGCTCCGCTGATGATGGTACCGTTGGCGGTGCTCCAGAGGTAGGAGGCATTGGTGTCAGAAGAGCCATTGCCGTTGAGTTGCAGGTTGGAGTCTCCACAACTGAAAGGGGGAGCCGTTCCTGCTTCTGCGGCAGGTGGTGTTGTGTTTTCATTTACGGTAACTGTGGCCATATTGCTACAGCCAGTGTCTATTTCAGTGACAACTAAAGTATAATCTCCAGGAGCGGTAGCGGTAGCAGTTTCTTGATCTGTAGGGCCGACGAGTGTCCCATTTGTAGTCGTCCAACTATAGGTGACGCCGGTAAATGGAATACTCGAAGTACCATCCAACACCACACTGGTAGTGAGGCACGTAAGTGTTGGAGGAGCAGTGATGTCAACAATGACAGGGTTGTTTCCTCCCTGTACGGTTACGGTTGTTTGGTCTGTACAGCCATTGTCTGTATCTGTGACTACGAGCGTATAGTCGCCTGGTTGATCAACCTCTGGAGAAAAGTCTGTTGCGCCACTTACAATATTGCCATTGGAGGTTGTCCATTGGTAAGTGAATTCATCTCCAAAGGAGGATAGACTACCGTCGATCACCAGGCTTGAATTTGCACAGCCCACCTCTCCATCAACAATGGCGATCGCATCGGGGATATCCTGATCTGCCGTCACATAAATATCGTATTCATCAGTGCATCCGGAGATGCTGTTCGTTACAGTTAAGGTGTAGAAGCCCTCAGCACCTACCAGCGGGAAAAGCGTATTGCCTCCGGCTAAAATAACACCATCGTTGGTTGTCCATTCGTAATCAAAGACACTGCTTTCTGACGAACCTGTTCCATCTAATTCTACGCTGGGTGGGTCGCAGGTCAGGATCTCATCGAGTGCAAATGCTACAGGGACATCCGGGTTGTCTTCGACAATTACACTGGTTTCTTCCATACAAAAGCCACCTTGGCCATCGTCATAGATAACGGTTAGGGTGTATTCTCCGGGTTCATCGACAGTAGCTTGATTGCCATTGGTGTCTGTGAAGTTTCCGTCGCTGGTTGTCCAGTCGTACGAGATATCGTTGCCCGAGGTAGAGTTGCTGCCGTCGAGGGTTACCTCTCCGGTGATACAATCCAGATAAGGCGGAATGTCAATTTCAGCTTCCAATTGATTGATGACAACGATAACGTCGTCCATGCTTTCACAGAAAGTGAGATTGTTGTAAACCGTAAGGGTATAAGTTCCTGCGGCATCTACAACAGGCATATCTGTAAATTCTCCAGAAACAATATTTCCGTTGCTGGTTGTCCATTCATATTCAAATTCAGGGCCGGAATCAGATCCGCTTCCATCAAGGGAAGCCAAAGCGCCAACGCAAGGGATGGTTACCATGGTTCCTGCATCAGCGACTACTTCTGCGGGGAGCCCAGGGCATACGGTATGTACATTAGTTGCCCCACCCGTAGAAGAAGTGTACCCCCAAAAGGCCATATCAGATCCACCAAAACAATTGTTGATGATGTCAAAAATACCGGATAGAATCAGATTACCGTCAAAGTAGACTTCGTAAGTATTGGTCGCGGGGTCCCAAGTGAAGGTAACATCGTAGTCGTTACCATCTTCAATATTACCGAGATCATAAGGACCATTAATAGTTGTTGTAAAATCACCATTGATATTAATGGCAGCATGGTCATTAACGGGGTCGCCTAAGGCAGTGTTCTGGTAGGTGTCGAACTCTACGATAAAGGAATTAGGAATACCCTGTGCTCCGATACCTTCACCACTGATTCCGCAGGTAGAGGAAGTATTGCTCTGGTAGACTAAGCAGATGCCATCCGCGCCAGCATTGCTGGTGCCAAAATTGAGGGTCATGGTATGAGAGAAAGGCTGGGAAAAGTCTGTTTCTTCATTAAACCAGGCACAACCTTGTTGCCCATTTGCATTGGAGGTTAGTTGGATGCACTCTCCCATTAAGGTGGCACTTCCTGTTAGGAGAAATTCATCGTCGCATGTTAGCTGGGCGGACAGCGGTAATGAAAATAGTAAGTAGAGGAAAGAAAGTATTTGAATTCTCATAGTGGTTGTTCCTTTATCAATGACCCAAATTACCGGCTGCTGCAACTGGAGGGGTGAGTCCAGGGCCGTACAATTCTTTTACTTAGCAAAATAGCCAAGTAAAGCAAAAAATTTGGTTGTATTGAGGTTGGCTTTAAGCCTTGGTTTCAAAAAGGAAAAGGGGCAACTAGTGTAATAATGATGAAAACTAGTTGGCTTGTAGAGGCTAAAATAATGACTTTGTTGAGTTTAGTTGGTCATTTTAACCAAAAGGTCTTCAAGATGATGTCTTTCGATGCCAAACTGAGACTTTAGGTCTTTGATTTCTTCCAGTGCTTCAGGTCTTGGTTGGCTTTTAATGGCCGTAATCATTACATTTTTGGGAGTATGCTCGGTGCCGATAAATTCAAACACTTTGGTTTTGTAGCCATTCGCTTCTAATAGTAAACTACGAATAGCATCGGTCAGCATTTCTGCTTGGCGTTCTAAAAGAATACCATGCTGTAACATCGGTTGCAGTGTTACAGGAGGCTGCATTGCTTTGCGCACTTGTTTGTGGCAGCAAGGAGCTACGATAATAAGTTCGGCTTGTGCTCGTATACCTTTGGCTATTGCTTCGTCGGTGGCGGTATCGCAAGCGTGGAGGGCGATGAGCATATCAATACCGCCATCTGGTTGGTACTGATGGATATCACCTGCGATAAATTCTAAGCCTTGAAACTTGTTTTGCTCAGCAATGGTGTTGCAAATCTTCACTAGATCGGGACGAAGCTCAACCCCTGTCATTTTAATAGGCAGTTGGGTTTCATTGACGAGATAGTCATACAAGCCAAAGGTGAGGTAACCCTTGCCGGAACCCATATCTACGATGCGGGCACCTTTGGATAATGGTTGTTCCCGTAAAAGGTGGCTGATAAGTTCGATGTACTTATTGATTTGTCGAAACTTACGACGGCCATTTTGTAGAATTTGGCCATCCTGCCCAGCAATGCCCAGCGAGGTAAGGTAGGGCCTTGGCCGTTCTGTCAGTGGGCGTTGCTTTTGTTGATTGTGTTTCAATGAAACGGGTTCGCGGGTAGCGATAGCACGGGAGCGTAATAAGCCCTTACCTTTCTTACTTATCATCAAGCTGGTCTGTTCGGAAACCGTAAATAACTCGGCTTGGCGAAAATCTTCGGTGAGCCATTTGTTTATGGCAGCGGTAGCTTGTGTAAGGTGGAAATTTTTGGTCTCATCTCGCGTAGCAAAACGCAGCGTGCAGGAAAGGTGTGGCTCTTCCTTGATTAATACCAGGCGTGCATAGACATTCTTTAAATCGGATTGAGCACTACGGTTTTTACTTAGCGTTAATTTACTCAACTGTTGGCTGGTGAGTGCCTGAGAAAGATGATCCAAAAAGGTTTCTATTGCTTCCATCGCACAAAGATACAGATTCGTAGGATGAAATCAGGGAGCGATAACTGGGAGGGCTAATCGTACCATTGCGATGGTGCGATTGCCGTATTTACGGGGTACTGAACCCTTTTTCTGGATTGCCCTGGTTGACCTTGCTAAAATTTTAATGCTTTTGCTTGCTTCACGTGTGCCAAATGGTGCCGACAATGCCATTGGTAATTATCCAAGCCTAATAATAAACTAAAGGGAGCGCCATGCTCTGGATGAAAAAAAGAACATTGGTATTGATCCTCTTTCATTCCGTTTAATAGCGCTACCCAACGGGTATGTATTCCTTCTAGAATGGCCAGGGAGATCTCGATAGGAAGATGGTAGTCTGCCATTTCTGCCCAAGCAGCCTCATTGTAAGGCTTAATGGAGGGCTTGTCCTCGGTGAGGGCCAACTTGAAACGAATAAAAGCATTCATATGGCTGTCTGCACAGTGGTGAACGACCTGGCGAATCGTCCAGCCTCCGGGGCGATAGTGATAGGCTAATTCTTGGGAGGATAAGCCACTGGTTGCTGTGCGTAGCTGGTTGGGGAAATCGGCTATTATTTGCTGCCAATCAGCAATAATATTGGCAGAAGGGGAAGGGATAGCCGCAAATGTTCCGATGGGATAACTGAGTTCGTGTTGTGATTTCATAAGGTCTATTCAATCGTTATTTTCTCACCCAAGTATTTTGGGGCTTTACCAAATATTAAATCAAGCTGCATCTTCATACGGGCAAGGTATTCTCGGATAAGTACCGTATAACCATAGGCCAAGCTTACTTCTTGAGCCACATATCCGCTAACTTCTAATCCATGTTGCTGTCCGATGTATATGGCTCGAGCTACGTGAAAGGGTTGCGAAATGCAAATAAAGGATTTTTGCCCGAAAATCTCCTTAGCTCGTACGACAGAGTCGAGGGTACGAAAGCCTGCATAGTCCAGGTAAATACGATCTGCCGGAATACCGAGCGCTACCAAATCTTCTTTCATTTGCGCCGGCTCGTTGTATTCTTTGGTGCCATTATCACCGCTAAGCAACAGAAATTGGACCTTGCCAGCTTCAAAAAGTTGCTGCGCTGCTGTAATTCTGTAGTGGTAATAAAGGTTGATCTGCCCACCGGCTAAATACTTGGACGTGCCAAGCACAAGGCCGACTTTCTGAGGCGGGATGGCACTGGTGTTTGTAAATAAAGAGGTAGCGGTTTGTCGTTTTACATAGTGATAATTAAGTATCGTGACGATAACAACGAGCAGTATAAGGAAGGCTGAAATTTTGAGCCATTTTTTCATGATACAAAATTGATGGTTTTAGGGGGGGGTATAAAACAACCAGACAATATACAGCTGAGAAAAATATAAGATGGAGATTGGATGGGTTAAATTCACGAATTTAACTCGCCCCATTAACGACCCTCAACCACTAGAACAGCAATAGCCGCGCAGGCCGTGAGGCCGAAGCGCGGGGCCCGGATGAGGAAACTGCGGCTCAGGGGCAGCGGATTTCCTTTTATAGTCCCCAACCCAAGATTTGTGAATTCTGTCTTGCTATTTTTTCGCCTCGCTGCGTTGAAAATACTCGCTGCAACTACGGTTATGCCTGTGTTTTTCGCCTTGAGGGTCAAAAAAAATAGGGTCGTCATATTTTCACAAATCCTGACTTGGAGGACTATAATTGGCCTTTGGTCATTTCATGTAAATGCATGAATGTATTTATACAAATGGCGGAACTCCGAGCGCACGGAGGTGTAACCTCCTCCGAAGAGGGTATAAACGCTGTCAAAATTCTAAGTAAGAGGCTGATCCTTCCCTCAATTCTCTGAATTGGTTCCTGTTGTGGTGTGCCCCCAACTCTGCGAGTTGACCCCGCCAGCGGGACACATGGACGGGGACAGGCCCGTAAGTAAGTGCAACAGCAGTGCGTAAGGCGGAGCCTGAAGCAAGGCGGACGGAGGAGCAGGGCGAAGGATGGAAAGGAGTGGCAGCGACTGGACAGCCTGGTGCCGTAGGGGTGTTTGCAAAGCAACGCACCTACCGGCATGACCCCAAAAAGATAGAATATTTAATGCGTCTGATCAAAATCTTCGACGATTTTCAGTACCAGCATGATATCGAAATAGAATTCTCGGATGAGGTCGAAGTTGATATTGGACGTAAAGATGCTGGGCTCTAGCAAATCACGCTCTTCACTGATGGCGGCAAAAATATTGCGGTCTATAAAGGAGAGGTAAATGTCTTTTCCGGTAATCTCCACGTAACGCGAGAGGGCATCTTGCATAGGCTCCGACAGGATACCCTGTACGTGGGTGTCTTCGGTGGCGTAGACCAGGAATTGTTCATGAAAAAAGGGGTCGTTGATTTCGTGATCTACGTTTACACCGCCCTGGAAATTGAATTCTTTGATACTGCGGGTCAGGTAGTGCTTGCGGCGGCGGGGCCAAACCACGATAGTGCCTTCGGTATCCTCTTCGGCAAAGATGGCGTGTAGAAAAACGCCTTCAAATACATCTTGCAGCTTGTTGGTCATGCTAGACATGTCGCGCACAACCAGCTCGGAAAGCGCGAAGGGCATTTCACCTACCATGCCTTTGATGAAGTCTTCGCCCTGGTAATATTGGGCAGGAGTCGCAAAAATATTGCTCTGCTGAAATAGCAGCTTGGGGATCATCTGGCGCGGATCGTAGCTCAGGTTGGTGAAATTGAGCTGCTCATTCATAAAATCGAGGATTAGTCCTACTATCCGCGGTTTAAAGGTTTGCCGAAATTTCTGAATCTGATACGCTAGGTAAAAGATGTAGAAGGTAATGGGCATAATGAGAAACAACGAGATCAAAACCACCCCCAGATAGGCCGAGATAGTTAGGATGAGGAAGATAATGAGCGCCGAAAGAAAAATAAGGGTAAGCAGTCGCTTACGCAGGCGCTCGGTGCGCTGCAGCTCTGGAAAAATGTGCGTATTGTAATAGCGCCGAAACGAATCCAAGTTGATCAACTCCATAAGAGTGGCAAAATAAGAAATAATTAGCTGGACTTTAGCTTAAAGGTTAAAGTTGTAGAGAGATGCGGGGCCCCTTGGGTAGCGTGTAGAAAGACGTTGCCCAAAATCTAGCGAGCCCTTCTTACTGAAATTTGCGATATTGGCAGCAAATCTGCCCTTTCTATGTCCTCTACGCTTCATTATCAGTCGGATGTTATTATTGTTGGTGCCGGTATTGCCGGGATCATTGCAGCTATCGAATTGCTTGACGCCGGTAAGCGAGTGCTGATGCTGGACCGAGATGTGGAGCATGAGCTGGGAGGGCTCGCCAAATGGGCCTTTGGAGGCATGTTTTTCGTAGACACCAAACACCAGCGCCGCAATGGCATCAAAGACAGTATTGAGTTAGCTAAGCAAGATTGGTACAATTTTGCTGATTTTGCGGCAGATGAATACTGGGGCAAGCAATGGGCCGATCAGTACCTGCACCTGTGCACCGATCACGGTTATCACTGGTTGAGAAAAAACGGTATTGACTTTTTCCGGGTACTCAACTGGGTAGAACGCGGCCTGAACGATGATGGCAACTCTGTTCCCCGCTTTCATATGGTATGGGGCACGGGTTGGGAGCTCGTACAGGTTTTTAAGCGCAAGCTTTTGGGGCATAGTAACAACAAGCTTTTGAGCATCCATTACGAGCATCGCGTGCTGGAACTCTTGGGTAACAGCGAAGGCGTACAGGGCGTACATGGCCAACTCGAGGGCAAAGACACGGAGTTTGCCGCTGTAGCGGAAACGGTGATTGTGGCAACCGGCGGCATCAACGGCAACATCGAAAAAATAAAACAAAACTGGTACCCTACCTGGGGCAAACCACCGGAGGTTATCCTCAATGGTGCTCACAAATACGCCCTTGGCGACTTGCATGATGCTACTGCGGCTATTGATGGCAATGTCGTGAACCTGGATAAGCAGTGGAATTATGCAGCGGGTATTCGGCATTATGCGCCTCGCAAAAAAGATCACGGTCTCAGCCTTGTCCCCTGCAAAACGGCCCTTTGGCTCAACTATCGGGGCGAGCGTATGGGGCCAGAGCCGCTGGTGACCGCCTACGATACTCGCTACCTCGTAGAACGTATTTGCGAGGAAGAAGAAAAATACTCGTGGCAGGTGCTCAACTACGGGATCATGCTGAAGGAGTTTGCCATTTCGGGCTCGGAGCACAATCCGGCCTTTAGGAATAAAAAATTCCTCAAAGTCATCAAGACCGTTTTGCTGGGCAACAAGGAACTCGTCGATAAGATGATCACCGACTGTGAGGATGTACTCGTTGCCGACACCTTGGAAGAGCTTGTAGATAAAATGAATGCCCTGCAAGGCACGGATGCAGTACAGCTACAGGATGTAAAAGCCGCTGTAGCTGCCTATGACGGTAGTATTGACCAAGGACCGCCTTACCGCGACAAGCAGCAGCAACGTATTCAGCATGCCCGGCAGTGGCGCGGTGACAAGGCCCGCACCAGCAATATGGCCAAAATTGGCGACCCTAAAAAAGGGCCTTTTGTGGCTATCAGGGAGTTTATTCTTTCTCGGAAAAGTCTTGGCGGTATCCAAACGGATCTGAGTGGCCGAGTGCTACAGAAGCCTGATGGCGCTGGTCAGCAAGCACCCATTCCGGGGTTGTATGCTATTGGCGAAGCGGCAGGATTTGGCGGTGGCGGGATGCATGGGCACCGTTCGCTGGAGGGCACCTTTCTGGGAGGTTGTGTGGTTACGGCACGGGTGACGGCACAGGCGATTTTGGGGAAGACGTTGTGAGAAGATTCGCTACTAAGTAGGGCATTGCCTCTCGCGAAAAGCATCCATCCAAGTCGAGTTTTCGATAACGATAGAGCGTATTGCTTTTGTGAGGTCCTCTATTTTTGATGCGTTTGCCCTAATTCAAAATTCTCTGCCTACTTTTGTGAATTAGTTGGGATTATTTAAAAAATCCTCTTTAAAGCTCCGTGTCTCTGTGCCTCTGTGGCTAGAAAAACAAGCTTAACAAAACCAATCACTTTGTCCTCATTTCCACTGCTTCCCAATGTAAGTCAAGATCGGCTGGCTATCCGGCTCAAGCCTGCGGCGGAACGGATGGTGCGCAAGCAGCATCCTTGGGTGTTTGAAGCCTCAATTACCAAGCAAAACAAGGAAGGCAAAGCTGGTGACCTTGCCATCATTTTTGACCAGAAGAAGAATAAATTTCTAGCGTTGGGACTGTATGATCCTTTTTCTCCCATTCGGATCAAGGTGCTTCAATATATGCAATCGGCCAATATTGATCGAACATGGTTGGAAGAAAAAATTGACGACGCATATACCAAGCGTGCCCCACTTTTGGCGACGGACACCAACAGTTATCGCCTCATCTATGGCGAAAACGACGGCCTCCCCAGTTTGATTGCCGATGTATACGACCATGTGCTGGTGGTGAAACTGTACAGCCTCATTTGGCTGCCTTACCTGCAAGACCTTTTTGAGCTTTTATTGGCAAAAAGCAAGACCAAAACGCTGGTGCTGCGACTGAGCAGGAATGTTCAGAAACAACAGGCAGCATTGCAAGGACTGCACGATGGGCAAGTGATTTATGGCGAATTGCCCAATCCAGAGATCATCTTCCGTGAACATGGTATTCGGTTCAGTGCCAACGTGATTGCAGGGCACAAAACCGGCTATTTTCTGGATCATCGTCACAATCGGAAGCGGATTGGAGAACTGGCCGAAGGAAAGAGTGTTTTAGACGTCTTTTCTTACGCTGGCGGTTTTTCTGTACACGCTTTGGCTGGTGGCGCACGCGAAGTAACCAGCCTGGACATCAGCGCCCAAGCTTTGGAAATGGCAAAAAAGAATGCACTTCTCAATCTTGAAGACCCGCCGCTTCGCACATTGGCCCAAGATGCATTTAAGGCTTTGGAAGAACTTCGGAACGCCGGTGAAAAATTTGAATTGATGATCGTCGATCCGCCTTCGTTTGCAAAGAAAGCCAGTGAGATCGAAGGCGCTTTGCACAGTTACGCGCGCCTGGCCAAGTTGGCTATACCGCTTGTTGCGAAAGGTGGAATACTGGTACTGGCCTCTTGCTCCAGCCGAGTGAATGCCGAAGAGTTCTTCGAGCTGATGACCCAAGAGGTGCGGGCTTCCAGCCAGCCTTTCACAGAACTCGAGCGCAGCTTTCATGATGTGGATCACCCGATTGGATTTCCGGAAGGAGCGTACTTGAAGTGTATTTATTTTCGGATGGGGTAGCTCCTTAGAGATACTGCCCCAGTTGAGTTAAGCGCGGTGGCTTTAATACAAGGCTAATTCAAGCTTCCTTTCTGCCACTTTTGAGAAATGGCTGGTCGGCTGGCTAGCACGAGCATCTGCAAGATGATCGCGATACAAATGAGTATGACCATTTCAAAACTAGTAACGATATAGGAACCTTTAGCGATACGTTGAGACTGATCATTGAGCATTTTGCCCTCCTTGATCTGAATAAGGGAAAGCTGCCGGAGGTTGGCAGAAGCCAGATCAAAATGCTCATTGAGCAAGTTGAGAACAGCAGTGTATTCGGCCTCCTCGGAAGAGAGTTGTAAGTATTGATCCTCAAGCCCCTCCAAGGCGGCAACATTAGCTTTGAACCCCAAAAAACAAGCTTCTTCTTCTTCCGTGAGTAGTGTTTTCTCATAGGATAACAGCAACTGACTAATAGCCGTATTGTGATCGCCAATTTCTGAGCGGAGGTCGGAATCAGCTAATTCAGCGCAATGGTCAATCGTCAACTTCTTTTGGTATAAGTGGTCAGAGATCAGGTATATATAGCTCTCGACGACCAAGCGATCTTTATATACAGAAGAAAATGAATCGCTCAGCTTATCCATCTGCCATCTACCCAACAGGTTGGTAACGAGTACGATGACACAAACGATAGCGAGTAATACCGCCGCTTTTATTTTTTGCTGAATACTATATGCCCATTTCATAATCCGAACGTTTAGTTACTGTAACACACACAACTACCTTCCAATCAATATTTTGCTCATCTAAAGATACGAGAAATAAACTCATTTAAATGAAACACCATCGGGCATATCGTCAAGACACTAGCTACGCGCCATGCTCCTTCATTGCATAGCGAGTAGTTAAGAGCCTGTTTTTTTAATGTAAAACAATGAATAGTTCTGATTGATAGATCTGGTCTCCTTTCAGCGTCATCATGTAAGAACCATTAGGAATGGAAGAAACATCAAGATCAACGTCTAATCCTGAACCTGTAATGCTTTTATCCATGATTTTTCGACCATTCATATCGTAGATAGATATCAAATCAATACCGTTCATATTTTTCAAATGCAATATGTCTTTAGCAGGAACGGGGTAGATTAAAGGTTTGTTGGCAAGTTCAATTTCGTCAGTAGAAACTATTTCGCTACCATAAAATTCAATTTCACCAACGGCACTCCATACGCTTGTTCTGGTATCTCCATCACTATTAAATCTGCCATAACCTATTAATTTCACATAACGCGCCTCTGCTGTACTGACTTCATATTGATTGAAATCGGTTGTATTGGTTGCTGTTAATATCAAATCTCCTGAAGTTGGTAGGATTAGTGAGAAATCTGAAGCATCTGTCCCTGTAGTCGACACCAAAATTTGAAACCCAAAAGCGTCTGATTTATTGGTGGTCGTAAACTGAATAAAATCAATGTAATGACTACTGCTTAAATCATAAATAATATATTCTCCATCACCCTTGTAGTCTCCTGCTACAATAGCATCATCATCGGCAGCCCAAACGGTGCTATTGTCTTTATCTAAAGTGTTTTTTGCATAATTAAATTTATCAACGCCGTTTACTTCTTCTTTTGAAAAAGAATGCACGGTAACCTTATCGCCAGGTGCCCCTGTACCTATATTGATAAGGTCATACAGGTCTGTTATATCTACACCTTCTTGGGTAACCGTTAGCGTTCTTACAATATCGTTACCTCCTGCATCTTGTGTAAATGTCACTGTACCCACTCTGCTACTTGTTTCTGTATTTTCAGTAACCATAACTGAAACGGTTGCATTACCCGTACCAGAATCAGTATCAATGGTTATCCAGGCATCGTTGGCAGTAGCAGTCCAGCTTACATTAGCATTAACAACAACATCTTCGCTGGATGCAGCAGCAGTAAAGGTTGGCAAACTGCTAATAGTCAATAACTCACCTACAATAATCGTACAATCTCCATCAGTTATATTGGCGCCTAAATTATCTAAAAAACAAGCTCCAATGCCGTAACCAACCATATCATCAGTTGTTGGTGTATAAGCACCCATGTCAGCACCTTTTCCTTCAGATCCCGTTCCTGAAAAAGTAAAAATCTCACCATTTGCAGTAGCCGTAATTCCCGCCTCTAAAGAAAAGCCAGCGTTCGTTTCCCCTAAATCATTTCCAGTATAAACGTTTCCGGTGTAAGTCAGTGATGTACCAAGATCAGCATAAGAAGTAGGCGTATCACCCGTAATAACGTCGGATATATTTGGGTCACCAGCAGCAAAATAAATTAAGTTATTTGAAACGGTTCCTGTTGGATCGGTTGATCCTTTGTCTGTATTATAAAATAACGGCGCATTGGTATTTACAATCGAGTTGTTAGAAAGGTTAATGTTTTCAGATTGCTGATAGCCGTTTGAAACATCTGTAGAAGTACAAGCAACGGCAGCGTCATCGCCACCTCCTAAAAATGTTACACCATTATTCCATTTAGCTTGGCTGATGACGGTAATACAATCTTGAATATAATTATTAGTAATGGTGTGGTCACTGTCTGTAATTCTAATACCGCCAGTACCATCTACATCTTCGCCCAAAAAGTAATTTCCATCAACAGTAGCATTAGAACCATGACGTAGTACCAAAGACCCTCTACATCTTCTAAAAGTGTTATTCGTATAGATGTTACCTTTACTCTTATTCGTGATGATTTCATTTTCACCGTCAGCTTCAACAAAATAATTGTTACTAACGGTTACATTACTATTGACATTTTGATACTCACTTGTACCTATCCGTATCGTTTCACTATCGCCAGCATTACTTAGGGATGCATCAATTTTTTCATAGTTATAGAAATAATTATTAGTAATAGTATGGCCAACAGTTGCACAAGCATCTTCTTCAGCATTGTATGCATATTCTGCTAAAATTAAAGCTCCTGCACTTGCCTTATTCATGAAGGAGCAGTTGATAACGGTGTTATAGGTTCCGTACAATACAATCCACCTGTGTTTTGTAATCGAATTATTCTCCATATCATCCGCCACATCATCTGGGTGTATTGCTAGACCATCAATAGCACAATTTTGGATGGTACTATAATTAGCATAATCAGTACCATTTCTAAATTGGATAAAATTGCTTGCGCCATAACCACCTTGCCAATGAAAGCCATCTACAACAACATAATCTCCGCCGATATTCATTTGCAAGCCACCGGTAAACTTAACCCCTCCTGGGCTTTCGGCTCTGAAAACAATAGGATTGTCTGCTGTTCCATTACCAATAAAGTCTATACGCTCATCCGTATCGTAAATACCATTTGCTAATATAATTTCATCTCCAGCTACGTAAGTCTGATCCTCTAGTGCCTCTGGGTCCGTAATGTTATAGGTGGTTTGAGAGAATATAGGAACAGAAAACAGCAATAACATCAATGTTGTAAAAAACATCTGAGTCTTTAAAGCGTAGGCGTTTTTCATTTTTTTTCAAAATTTATATTTGATCTGTTAAGAATTAACTTGAAGTCAAGACTAGTGCACCAGATTGGTTGACCAGATATAAATATAAAAAAATAATTGCCTTAAAGTAAATTAAAGGGTACTGATTAGCAGGTTTACTTATTTGTTGGCCAGGTAGTTAGTGGGAGTTAGTTGCCAACTGCTATCCGTTCCTCAATCGCTTCTACAATCGGAAATACATCCTGGCGAATGATGCCCAGGCCGCCACCAGGGGCGTAGTTGTTGTAGCCCAGAAAATACAAGCCTGCATAAGGCCCACTTCCGACGGGCTTGCGGGGTAGTTGCCGCTGATCGAAATGTTCATTGTCCAGATGCAGCCATTCATTGAGGGAGGCGCGGAAGCCGGTGGCCAAAATGACAGTATCAAAACGCTGTTCTTCACCATTGGAGAACACAATGCTATTGATGGTGTACTCTTCGATTCCTGGCAGTACTTTGAGTTCTCCAGAGCGGATATAATCCAGTGTTCCCAGGTCGATTACTGGTGTTTGGCCGGTTTCTCTGAGTTGTTTGGCTGGGGAAATTGCGGGGAGTTCAATGCCGTATTTAGGCAAGTCGCCCACGGTAAATTTACGTACCAACAGGCCCAGCGCATCGCCTAACCAATGAGGTAGTTTGCCTATCTTCAGAGCAGTCACCTGTGTAGGATTTCCTAAAACCTCCCGAGGTACAATGTTTACCGGGCCACGAACACTAATAGCAGTTTCTACCCCGTGTTCACAGAGATCTAGCGCTATCTCGGCACCGCTGTTACCCATGCCTACGACCAATACCCGCTTGCCTTGGTAAGGCGCAGGGTTTTGATAATCGTGGCTGTGGAGAATTTCTCCCGTAAAGTCTTCCTCGTTTTGATAATGAGGCCTAAAAGGAACCCGATTCATTCCTGCACTGATAATCACGGCAGGTGCTTCGTAGCTGCTGCCATCTTCGCACACCACCTGCCACAGCTCGCCTGTTTTTTCAATATCTACGACCGTCTTGTCAAACAGCGGCTTGATGTCTCTTTTTGCGGCATACTCCTCGTAATAACGCACGAGGTCGGTCTTATGAACGTAGCGGTCATAATCGTCGGAAAAATCCTCGCCCGGCAAGTGAGACAACTCCTTCACAGTATGCAGGTGCAACCGGTCGTAGTGGTCACGCCAAGACTGGGCGACTCCCTGGCCTTTTTCCAGAATAATAAAAGAAATTCCTTTCTCCCGAAGCTGGCCTGCCGATGCCAATCCGGCGGGCCCGGCGCCAATAATGATGACCGATGGTGATGTCATTGCTGAAGTCTGATTTTTACCTTTGAAAGGTAGGGATTTTTTTGAATTCCTGCGCGACGGATGAGCTGCGACACCGTGCTTTTTAGTAATTCGGCCAATTGGGTATAAAAAACTCAATTTCGTCGGACGATGGGCTAAACAACGTTAATATCCTTGCACATTAGCCTTTCACCCCTTAATTTTGTCGCAACAAGAAGCAATACTATAACGTTTTTTGTATCCAACTATCAACGAGCAGAGGGGACCGATTTATGTACATACCACCGGATCATCAGCAACTATTTGAAGAAGCAGAACGCTACTGGAAACTGGGCGACGTATACCACGCCGTCAAGCTACACAAGCGTATCATCAAGCTGGTACCCGATTGGCATCCTCCTTATCTGGCTTTGGCGCGCATCTATCACCAACGCCGTGAATGGAAGCCCTCCTTTTACTATTTTAAAAAAACCATCGCTTTTCTTCCTGATTTGCGAGAAGGCTGGTGGTGCTTGGGTATTGCGGCTACGGCGCTTAAAAAAACGCGTATCGCCCGCAATGTCTGGTCAAAATTTGGGTTGAGTGAACTCCCCAACACACCAGAAGGATTACGCCTGACCTACGATGGTACCTTTGAAATCTTGTGGATGTCGGCGATTGATCCGGCACGAGCCAAGATTCTCAGCATCCCTCATCCTGCTTCAGGTTTTCGCTTTCGCGATGAAGTACTGTACGAACGCAAACCCATCGGTCACCATATCGTAGCGCGCAAGCGCGTGCCCGTTTACGCCGAAATGGGTGTTTTCAAAACATCTCACTACCGCACTTATTCTTGTTTGATTCACGATGCTTCGGCCAAGCAAATCCAGCAATTGGAACGCTTGTGTTATGATGCTCGGTTGGGATTCGAAATCTGGTCCAATGCCGCCCGAGGTATGGTTATTGATAATCCGCAGGCTTTCCCGGAATATTATGGTCGCTCTATCCTGCCTCATGAACAAGAAGACACTCCACGCGATCACGCATTGATAGCTATTGCTTCCCAAAACCAAGCCGAAGTACTACATGTCCTGGACGCCTGGGAGGTTATTGCGCTGGGGCAGTATTCGGATTTGCGAGGGTATTAGACAGCTTAGTTCCGCGCCAAGCGGAAACCAATATAAACCGTCTTTTCTTCCGGACGCCGATATTGGCGAGTAGTCACCCGGCAATCATTAGCAGACTGTAACCAGGCACCACCGCGAATGATCCTATGCGACCCGGTATCTGGGCCAATGGGGCCTCTCTGCTGGCTACTTGGATAGCCGCCATACCAATCGTAACACCATTCCCATACATTGCCACTCATATCGTACATGCCTGCATTGTTGGGTTGTAATTGCCCTACAGGTTGGGTTTGGTTTTTGCTATTGGCTTCATACCAGCCTACTTCTTCCAGATTATTACTGCCGGCATAGCGTTCACTTTTATCACCCATGATACCACCACGGGCAGCGTATTCCCATTCGGCTTCGGTAGGTAGCCGATAGCCATCGGGTGTACCGCCTCTAGTACTGCGAATAGTAACCCTTCCTCCTTTCTGCTGCTCAATGTTATAAACAGGCGAATAGCCGTGTTGCTCACTGAGCCAGTTGCAATAAGCGGCAGCATCCACCCAGCTGATGTTAATAACTGGTCGTTGTCCTCGGCCCCAACCTTCGTCATCAGGCTTAATCCTTACTGTGAGGTCACAGAAAAGATCGTATTCGGCGAAAGTAACCTCACGCGTACCAAGGTAATAGTTGCCAACAATCACTTCGTGGGCCGGGCGCTCGTCTTCATACGCTCCTTTTTCTCCGTTGCCCATTTCGAAGCCGCCACCGCTGACGAGTTCCATACGGGGACGGGCGATGTTCTTTTCTAAGAGGATGGGCGCTAACTGAAGCGGATTGGTTTTTAGTAATTCATCACCAGATTGGAAGGTCTTGTTATACGTTTTATAGCCATCAACTTTAACCTCCAGGATAAAGGTACTAGCTGTACGCTCTAAATCTCCTCGTAGGATAAACTCGCCGTAGAAGTCTGTTTCCCCGTTGAAGGTAAGTAACCTTTGGCTCGCCAAATTCGGTTGTTCTTTTAGCTCTATAGGCTTACCAGCAATCGGTTCCTGTGTTGTGGCATCCAATAGTTGTCCGCGCAATTCAAAGCGTTTTGCTTTTGGCGCTGGCGGTTGTTGAGGTGCTCTTTGCTGCTGTGGTGGCGCCTGCCAATCGTGAGTATAAGCTTCTTCTTTCTTATCAATGATCGTCGTTTCTTTTATGCGACGCATCTGTAAGCGCAGGCTACTCATCTTACCCGGCGAAGACGAAGGAGGTTCCAGTCGGAAAATAAGCGAACCGGATCCTGGACTAATTGCCTGCGTTTGTGCCGACGGCTGGTTGCCTTCTCCAAGAGGCTCCAGAACAATTTCGGCCTCCCGATCAACGCTACGATCTAAATAATACTCGACGTTTACCTGCAAAACCTCATTTCTAAGGTCAGTGAATTTAACGGCTACTATCCTCGATCGTTCCCTCCCCAATAAAGTTTCCAAACTGGGGGTATATCCAATGTTTGAAAAGTAATCCAACGAATCAAGTAAACGATAATAATACAAACTCGAATCCTCAGGGCTACCAGCATAATAATGCACCACACCGCGTGCATGCCACACATCAAGAGCGACACTGTCGCTGACATACGCTTTATCCAACAAAGCCAAAGAACGAGGTAGCACTGCCTGCCCCAGGCTGTCTTGTAAATAGGCATTCAAGTTGGCTGCTGCCGCATTGAAATACAAGCGTCCCAAATTTGCATTGGCAAGAGAATAAGACACTGTTTGGCCATTAAACGTCTCTCCATTGCCGTGAATGAGGTTGTTTGCAGCGTCTAGCGCCTGCTCAAAATAGGTTGCTGCAAGGGTATCTCTATCTTCTCCAATCTGCGCTTGTTCAACGCCTTGATTATTGTAAATAATTGCACTATCTATGACGGCTGTTTCTTTGACCAAGATGTAGTTGCGTAAGGGTTTTCCTGATCGCTGGGCACGTTGCTCTGGCTTTTCGGCGAAAGCCAGCTGGTAGAGGGTGTCTGTAGCACCAAACTTCCAACCCAATAACAATAACACCACATACGCTGCAGTGAGCCACAGCGCACGTTTCAAATCTTTACGATCTGCTGGTTTCTCAGGAGTGGCTGCATCCAGTTCATAATCAACATCTTCTTCCAACCAATCACGAACCGACTTAGCCTGAGGCGCCATTTTAGTAGCGACTTTACTCATCGGTTGTTGAGCAGCTTCCGTTTCGCGCTTTGCTACTCGATCCAAATCAGCCTCCTGCGCTGGTGTGAGCAAATTACGTCGCAGCAAAAAGCGCAGGGTTTCGCGATGATCGTCGTCGTCAGGCGCCAGGGCGAAATCCTGAATCGCGAGGGCGGTCTCCAAATCTCGATGTGCATGAGACCCTTCGCTGATGGCTTTTACTGCCGATAATTCCGCTTGTACTGCTGCGCGAGCACGCTGCTCATCGGTTTCGTTCAGTTCCTTCATCAACTCCCTGCGTAATCGTTCATCGAAGCGATCACTTTGTAATACAGGAATGCGGGCCAATTGCAACAGCTTATCGTAGGTAACGTCGATGCCTAAAGCCTTTCCAATAGCAATGGTCATCTCCCAACTGGGAATTGGGAATACCGCCAAAGCCTTGAACCATCTTACCAGCTCATCATCATAAGCTCCGAGGTATGCTTTGATAAACCGCCAGCGTCGCCAATTGCGGTGTTCAGTATCTGCATCTTTGCGCTGATCTTGTTGCCGGTTTTGCCAACGGTCAAAAGCAGCACCATTAGGCAGCAGCTCTTCATCGTTTTCAATATGCTGTGCTGCTGCTGAGAGGCCTGCGTCATCTGCTGCGAATACATTAAAAATACGAGCCAATAGTTTTTCGCGATAACTCCAGCTGACCGGCGGTACTGGCGTGAGCAACAGGCGCAAAGGCCACTGTCGCAATACGCTTGCTGCTGCCAACCTTAGGCGAGGTTGCCCCGAAGCATGTGGGTCAATAAGTTCATGCAAATCGCCGAATACCAGCAAGCGATGGTTGGGATAAGCCCGTTGTAATTGGTCCAGTGTCCGTCCTTTCGGGAAATAGGCATTCCAAAACTGACTGAGGTGTTTACGGTAATAGTAAACCTCAAGGTGTACATCTTGTGCCCCGAGGTTATGCGCCAGGTATTTGAACAATTCGCCCAGGTGGCTAGCCCTGCTTTGCTCATCAATCAGGCACAAATATTCACTGGGCTGGGTCGCAAAGCGAAAGCGCACCTCTGGGAAACCTCCACGATCAATCGTCGCTTGCAGGGTTCTGGTCACATCAATCTCTTTACGCAAACCTTCTTGCCTCAGGCGCAACGCATCCGCCAGACGTAATAGCACTGGCGAGAAGGTAATCGTCGAAGATTGATTGCGTAAAGGAATAAAATAAGGAGCTTTATCGCTATGAGCGAAACGTGCCAAAAAGGCCTCGTCGCGAGCATCTTCCTGCTGTTTGGGCGTAAGTGGCTTCTTGCGGCGAATCAACCAACGCAACCAATAATAGAGTAGGCTTATGCCCAACAAAGCCAGGATGACATAGAAACCCCAACCCCAAGTTGCCAGCACTGACAGCTTGTCTTTGCGCAATTCAAACAAGGGTAAAAACGCCTGATCTTTACCCACTTTTACCTCTAATGATTGGCTGGTAACACAAAAGCCTTTCGCTGTTGTATCTCTCACCGTCAGGCGCACTCGGTATTGTCCATTCTGGGCATACTCATGTTGCATCATATAAGTGCCCTCTTCTTGGGTGCCATCACCAAACTCCCAGGTAAACACCCAGTTTAATGCTTGGCCAGTAAGGCCTTCGTCGCCATCCGTAGTAGAAATAATATTTGTCGCGCCTTCCTCAAAAAGAGCGCGAAAATCGACTTGTTGACCAACTTCCAACTGCTGTGGCCCTGAAATGCCCGTAACAGCAGGCGTCTCCGGGCAAAGCACCGTAAAGGGCAAAGCTGCCTGATAAGCAGTATCCTCTGCGGGATGGTAAACGTCTAGGCGAATTTCCCTGAGGTAAGAGCCACTGTCTAAGGTAGGCACAATCAGGGGCCAATCAAACTGATTGGTATCAAAAGCTTCTTCCTGTTGAGTTGCTAAATTTACGTAGCTCCATCGCCAACTCAAGGCACTGCTATCTCCGGAATAACGACTTAAGTTTTTAAGCAATATCGTATCCCCTGGCACACCAAAATCAGGGCCGTCAATGTATACCGACAATTTCTCATGGCCAGGTTTCTGCTGCGTGAGTGCATAATAAGCATACCATAGTCCTCCCAAAAGTGGAAGAATCAGCAACCAACGCCACCAGTCATTTTCGCGAACGGGTACCTCTTCCAGCTCCAGTGGTGCGGAAACTTCCCGATAGTACTGATCGAAAATTTCGTAAAACTTCAACTGTTCTGCTTCACTACGTACCAAAACGGGAGCAAGCAATGCTTTAAGTTGTTCTGGTTTACGGAGGTAAGCTTTGCCAGGGCCTCCCAAAACACGCAAAGCACGCAGGCGATCACCCGGACTCAGGTGAAACCCCGCCAGTGTCAGACGCTGGAAGAGATGCTCCAGCGGAAAGGTGTCAATATGCGCTTTGAGGTCGGCCATTAAGCTCTAAAAGATGCCTTGCATGGCATCCAGGTCTTCTTTGGTTTTTACCAAAACAGAAAGGTGATCGCGAAGGAATTCATTCTGCTCACCGGAGGGTTTGCTCATGATGTCACGCATCTCCAAAATACGCAACCAAGCTACGAGTTCGGCCGTAGCCGGTGGTTTACGGACCGCTTGCTGACGCACTTGCCGGAATTTTTCGATCAAACTCTTGAGTAAATCATCGGTAAATTTGGTGGCTTCGCCCAATTGGGTTTTAGCGATAGCCAACAGGGTTGCCTGATCAGGGAAGGGAATATGGTAGAAAACACAACGCCGTAGGAAAGCATCCGGCAGGTTTTTCTCTGAATTACTTGTCATGATCACCACCACTCGTTGCTTCCCAGCACGGCGAACTGAATAATTGTCCTGCTCCTTGATCTGAAATTCATATCGCTCAATCTCTGCCAAAATATCATTTGGGAAATCGCGCGGCGCTTTGTCTATTTCATCTATCAGTACAACACTGCTGCGGGCCTCATCGCCAAGATCGGCACGAAAACGCCCATCGGTTTGGCCATCCGGGTTAGTGAGTGCTATCGCGCGGCCCAGTGCCTGAAGTTCTATAAACTCGGAAGTGTTGATGCCGCCTTTTTTATCAATGTTGGCCGCCTGAAAATGGGCCAAGGCGTCATAAGTGTAAAAAAGATCACGAGCAGTGGAGGTCGTCTTGGTATTAAAAATAAGTGGCTTTCCCATAAATTTAAAATCACTCTTCTGGCTAGCCAGATCAGCAGCGACTTTAAAAGCCAGGCGCGTTTTACCTGTGCCCGGCTCACCGGTAAGCAGCAGCGGCTGTTCCAGCGCGATGGCTACTTCTACGGCGTTGCGCAGGGCATCACTCATGATGTATTTTTCGGCCGAAGGTTGGCTGACCGCGGAGGTATGAATGCGAATGCTCATTGCACGATGTTATTATTATACTGATCAATGATCTTTTTCAATTCCAGTTCTACATCTTCCATGTAGTGTTCTCGGCTATTGCCAAAAACAGTTTTCATCAGTTCTTTTCGGGTACGTGAATTCGGCGAAACTTGCTTGTAATGTTCCAGCCAGCGACCAATGTCGCGCTGGGCAACCATGTCTAACTCGGGTAATGGCTGTAACCGCTCTGCCATTTCCAGTGCGGCGAGAATCTCAGATTTCAAGTCGGCATCTTCTTCGTCATATTCGATGGCAAGAAAAAAGAGGATTGTTACGGGGGTATTGACTTTTCCTTCCTGGCAGAACTCTTTGATAAACCAACTAGCAGCAGCAGGGGTGAGGTCGGGGTCCCAGTCGTATTGACTAATGTGCAAAAATACACACACGTAATCGGTTGGTTTCAGATTTTGCAGGCGCGGGCTACGCTCTAGGGCATACGTCAGGTCTTTCTCCAGCAATGGCTCATGCTCGTTGGGAGGCAGGCCCAGCATAGAGAAGAAACTTCGCAGAATATTTTGCTTATAGTGCTCCAGTTGACGACTAAACTCAAACGTCATCTCTAGTTGTAGCGACTGGATATTGGTTTTTAATTCCGGGTTGAGATAATCCTGTAATCGCCCTTCCAGGTCGTAGGAAATACGCCGAAAAAGCCCTTCGTGAGATTGCAGATCACCTCCGTAAAGAAAATAAAACTGTACAGGCTGTTTCTGCTCACCAAACAACTGACGAAAGGTATCGCTATGGGCTACTCGGTCGCAAGTGTAGGCATGGTACTCGTGCAGGGCAGCCCCTCCGGCATCAGTCGTACTGGCCCCTACACTCTTCTTACACTCATCCAGCAGGTAAAGGATACCGCTATTGATCTGAAGAAGATTCGTCTGGTAGTCAGACATGGTCATAAGGCCTTGCTGGAAATTCTGGACAACGAGATTTACCCTAGACATCTGTAGCTCGATGTCATTAACCATCTCAGGCAACTGTTCTCTTGCCCAAGCAAGGAGTTGTTCCAGCGCCGGCAGTGGTTTGCTTTCCACTAGTAATTGACCGACTTGTTGGAGTGCTTGCATAGTTAATTTAAGGATACCAGAAGGCTCAAGATACGATTTTACATTTTGAAGCTGCCTAAACCTGATAGACACTATTTTTCATTTAGCTTTTTTGTAAACGGCTTTAGCTATCAGTATATTTAGGAATTATTCATTTTTTTAAACCCATATTTATGAACGTTTCTCAGCAAATCAATCACGTCAACGACAACAGTTATGATGATGATATTACTGTGACCGATGTGCCTAAGGGCCATTTCTTAGCAGTGACCAGTATTAGCCTCCCTGAGGGCAGTAATACCCGAGAAATCACGGTCGATATCTTGCCTTTAGAACAAGCTCCCGGAGGCACACGAACGACCAACACAGGCCTTTTTATCCGTAAAGCCGATGAGACCCAAATAAAAGTTACTGTCCAACAAGATGGTAATACGCTTGCGGAGAATACAACTAGTTATTCATAGAGCAGCCAGAAACAGAGATGCTCACAGAGGTCAGGATGGTGCTCCTGATCTCTGTTCTTTTTTTCGCCTATTGGCGAATTTTACTTTTACCAAATGAAATTTTATAACATGCATTTTCTTGTATAAGAAATAGACTGCGGAGTGTAAAAAAAACAATAATAATCTTTCGGCTTTGGGTACGTAGCTGCTGAAAATCAAAAAATTAGCAGCGCCAAATAAAATTTTCCCGTAACTTTGCGCTTGTTAATCCCAACACACCCGGACACGTTACTTAACTATTCAATATTTTTTTGCTAACTCCCTTAATTGAATAATTCACTTTTGCCATTGGAGCATCTGCCAACAACACCGCTTAACAAAAGCAGGATTGTCTTTATCGATGTCTTGCGAGCCTATGCCATCCTGATGATGTTGCAAGGACACTTTGTGGATACGCTATTAGCAGAGTCCTACCGGAGTGCCGATTCTACGCTGTTTACCTTGTGGTCGTTTATGCGTGGAATGACTGCCCCCATTTTCTTTACTGTTACAGGCTTGGTGTTTACGTACCTTCTTTTAAAAGACGGCCGACCACTAAAAGGAAACAAAAGGGTCAAAAAAGGATTACGACGGGGCTTATTCCTCTTGGGGATCGGCTACCTACTGAAGGTGAATTTCCCTGGCCTCCTCTTTGGCTACTTCAGCCCCTGGATTTTGGCGGTAGATGTGCTACACATCATTGGCTTAGCCTTGATCGCCCTCATTGCGGTATGTGGCATACGCGAACTATTAGGAGGTTCACTAGCAACTTGGATGATTGTCTTTGGTGTGGGTACTTTCCTTATTGATCCCTTCTTTACCGAAAATACTTGGGATCATTTACCTGTCGTATTTGCCCATTACTTTACCAGAGACTTGGGTTCCAACTTTACGATGGTTCCCTGGCTGGGCTTTGCCTTTTTTGGTGGCGCACTAGGATATGCTTTGAGCAAAAAATCACAATGGGCGTTTACGCACTGGTTTCCTGCCTTGCTCATGGCCTTTGGTGTTACTCTCACATTGGGCTCATGGCAAATGCTGGTAAACCTCTACGAGCTTACCGGCTGGCATTATCTACCCGTGTTATTTAACAACAACTACCTTTTTTGGCGGTTAGGTCACGTATTTATTGCCATGTCACTGTTCATGTGGGCCATCCCAAGGATCGGTGCCATTCCTCGTTTGATAACCAAAATAGGGAGCGAAACCTTAACCATCTATGGCGCCCACTACGTTATCCTTTACGGAACGTGGCTGGGAGTAGGGATATCACAAATGGTCGGCTACCGTAGCCTTGATCCAATGACTTGTATCGTAGGTGCTGCTGTTTTCGTCTATGCACACATCAAATTCATTCAGCACATTGAGGTCATCCGCCATTTTGTTTACGAACAAATTCCTACTTGGATCACCCGACAATATCGCCTGTCGCTCGTTTGGCACAAAAGAAATTGGCCAAGGCTCCGTGAGCAAATCGCTGACCGATGGGAAGACCGCCTGGAAACCAGCCCTAGCTGGTTGCTTCCCTTGGTAAAAGTACTGGCAGGAAGAACAAAAGAGTAGTTTCCGACAACGTCACCTCCCGACAAAACTCAGCTAATTTTACATGAAGAATAACCGCTCACCGTTGGTTACCATTTTTTTGACGGTGTTTATCGATATGTTGGGGGTAGGGATCATTATCCCGGTATTACCCGCTTTATTTTTTGATCCCGAAACGAGCATTGTTTCCAATGCTTTTAGTGCCGACCAACGCTCGTTGTTATACGGAGCACTGCTCGCTGTTTTCCCTCTTTTACAATTTTTTGGTGCGCCAATGCTCGGCAGTTTATCAGATCGGTACGGGCGAAAACCCGTCTTGTTGGTTTCCCAAACGGGAACCATGATTGGTTACATCCTACTGGCACTGGCCATTTATTGGCAAAACCTGCCGTTACTGTTTTTCTCGCGGATGCTTCCAGGTTTTACCGGAGGAAATATTGCGGTCATCCTGTCCAGTATCGCAGATTTAAGCGACAACAGCAGCAAGGCCAAGAACTTTGGTTTAGTAGGTATGGCTTTTGGATTGGGTTTTATCCTCGGCCCTACTATTGGAGGGATTCTAGCGGACGACACCGTCGTTTCCTGGTTTTCTGCTGCCACGCCCTTTTGGTTTACGGCAGTCCTCACCTTACTCAACGTCATCTTTGTGATCGTCGCCTTCCCTGAGACGCTCAAGAAACGGCGAGAGACAAAAATTAATCTACTCACCGGTTTTCGCAACCTGGCGCTTTCGTTTGGCAGCCCCAACCTACGGCGGATTTTCACCGTCGTGCTACTTTTATCATTGGGCTTCACCTTTTTTACACAGTTTTTTGCCGTTTACCTGATCCAGGACTTTGCGTATTCCGAAAAAAGCATTGGCCTGCTCTTTGGCTGGGTAGGTGTCTGGTTAGCCATTACACAGGGCGTTGTTGTTCCCAGACTCAGCAAGCGTTACCCTCCGCAGCAAATCCTGACCTATTCCATTCTGGGCCTCAGTGCCTCCTTGATCCTAATTTTAATCCCTAATAACGACTTGTTACTATATGCCCTCAATCCTTTCGTAGCACTGGCCCAAGGGATCACTTCACCTAATCTGACAGCGACTATTTCTATGCAAGCCAATGAAGACCAGCAAGGCGAAATCTTGGGTATCAACCAGTCGATGCAGTCGCTAGGCCAGCTTATTCCACCACTTATCGGGGGCTACCTCATCACCATCAATACGTCGATGCCTATCTGGGTCGGGAGTGGATTAATCTTCTTAGGATGGGTGGTATTTGTGGTGTTTTTCGGGCCAAAGAAGCAGCAAAGAGCTTCAGAAGGGAATAAGTAAAATATTTCGGGCAGCTGGCTACGCCTATCGGCTGGCCATCGCGCTATTCGCTATTACCTCCCGCTGGTCGGTACCGCTGCTATCACTGCTGCTGCTTCTCCGTGCGCCGTGCTTCGCTATTCGCTACGCACCTTTACATGGGCTTTGGCATAGTCGTTTTCCCGAATAGGAATCCACACTTCTTCTTCTGAATCGGAGGCGTTATTCTTATATTTTTCACCTAGCAATTCAAAGTGAGGACGATGATCGAGTTCATAACCAGACGAAGGCAGCCACTGCCCGAAAATATACCCAAGCGTCTGAGGAAAACTTGCCGGGTGGCCTCGGTGAAGAAACACTGCATAAAGGCCACTGGATAACACAAACGACTCCATGCTTTCTGGAAGGTCATCGAAATTAGCGACTTCTGCCAAAGCGTATTTGGTGAAAACCGTCGTTGGCTGAAAATTTTGGAGATCAAGCGGTGGATCGTAAACCACCAAATTGCAAAGGTCTGTTCCTGGAATTTGCCGGATTGTTTTCCTCTCCTTCATAAATAACTGCCAAAGCTCTTGGGTCCGATCCTCCGCTAAAGACATCTGGATGAACTTGCCAATAAACTTTTTTTCTGGGAGAAGTGCTGTTCTGAGATACATGAAAGGAGAGTGTTTTGACAATGGCCCACAAAATACGTAATATCGTACCTTTAGGCACGACTACCTCAAGGTCGGTATTATGACGCAAGAAGCTTTACTACAATTATTCTACGGTTACGGACAAATCAGCGTCTGCACTTTCGCGGGCGTAGCCCTCTTGGCGATCTGGCACCATATCACCAGAGGCAACGATTTACTCGAGCGAGACCCCGGCCTTTTGTGGCTGTCGATATCGGTGTTGGTATGGGGTTTATCCGGTTGGGTAGAGGTAGCACAAGCGCACACCATTGCCGGAAGTGCGACCGACCATCTGCGTTTTGAAGGCTGGAAAAGCATGTTGTCGATCTTCAACAGTGCTTTTATTTTACTGGCCCTCCCTCGTTTTCGGCACTTGCCCCGACTGATAAAACCCGTCGTACAGTCAGATTCATGGCGGATATTGGTGGGTGTCAGTTTCACCTTTGCCAGCATACTTACCCTCCTGATGCTGGCAGGCTGGATCATACCGGTCAAGACCCAGTTCATCTACGCCATCGACCTTGCCTTTGCGGTATTTACCCTTTTCTTTCTCGGCCTCACCTTCTGGAATTCTTTTGAGAAACGCGGCTTGCGGCTATTGGCCTACTTGGCAGTGTTTTCCATCGCCTTCACCTTGCTAGCGCAGGTTTTCAAACTGACGGATGCTCCCTTTTACAAGATGCTCCTCAACGGGACTTTCAAAAGCATTCTGATCACCTTGTTTTTTGCGTTAGCGCTAAGCTGGGTCGAGGAATTGGCCAAAACGACGGTAAAACAAGCCAGTACTGCTGGTTTTCTGTTGTTTAACCAAAGAAAGGAAGGAGGCAAGTGGATGCACGAAATCATCCTTCACCTACCGCCATATTTGCATGGTCAACGATTATCGCTCACCGAAAAAAACTATGCCCTCTTACAAGCTTTCGCCGAAAGTAAATTAGCGAAACCCAATGCGGGATGGTTAGAAATTCAGCCCAAATCCAGCAATGGCAAAAATTACGACATCAAAGATTACAACGAAATCAATCGCCTCTTGGGAAACATTCTACAGGCCATCCCCGACGCGAACGACGAGCATAAACAATGGCTAAAAGATCGCTTGTTTGAATACGGCAAGCAGCGCCATATTCGATTGAGGTTGGGGGGGGAGGAGATTGGGGTTACGACGTAGTTTTTTTGAACCACCAAGGGCACCAAGGTTTTTTGATTTTTATCACATAGGCACATAGTTGGATTATTGGGTACGCATAATTGGAAGTACTTTCTCTGTGGCTATGTGTTGAAAAGGGGAGCGTTTCGGTTTAACACATAGGCACATAGTTTTTTCGGGCTACTACCGTTTTTGAACCACCAAAGGCACTTAATTTTTTTTGATTTTCTACTAGGCAAGAAGATTACTACGTTTTCTTTCGAACCACTTATTTTTTTTTTGCGTCAATTCAAATACTCTTCGACGAATGTTTTGAGTTCTTCCCCTCGTAGTTTCTTCGATAGAATATTCTTTTCTCTATCAATGACGTAAATAGTTGGGATGAAATAAATTTCGTAATTCAAAAAAAGTGGTGATTGCCAACCGCTTGCCGAAAGCAATTGTAGCCATTCCATCTCTAATTCATCCAATTTATCTTCCCATTCATTTTGATCTTGATCTATGGAGACACTAACGATCGTAAGGCCTTGATCGGAATACATTTCATGCAGCGGTATCAAAGTCGATTGAATTTCCTCGATACAAGGGATACACCACGATGCCCAAAAATCCAGTAAGATTAACTCTCCCTCTGATTCGTAAAACGATACTTCTTCTCCTTCTCTATTTGGTAGAGTGAAATCAAAAGCAATATCTCTAGGGAAAGAGCTGTAGTGACTAAAAGTCCACGCTACTTCATTTTCATCAATGAACGCTAACAATCCACGATCTAAGGAATAAACAAAGACAACCTGTGTGTCCTTGTTACGAGCTAAAAATACATCATTGAATGACTTATTGTTTAAGGTAATATCTTGGTAATGAATCGTCCAAGGTCCTCGGTCTGTAATCAAATCACTCGTTTCATAATCTTCCGAAATTTTGATCTGGAATTCACTGTAATCGCCAAGGCTAATATAGATAGATAGAATTTGATCGAATTTTTCGGGGGAGGAGTAATCGAAGTTTTCATCTTTTAATTTGGCAAAAAAGTTTACGTTGAAACCAATCGACCGATTACCGATAGAGGCATTGTAGTAGACACCGTAATTCTCTTGCTGGTATTGAAGATTTATTCTATCTACTCCGTTACAATATTTAGACTCATTTTTATCTATCGTTCCGATAAAAACGGATGGAGTGGGGTCATCGGAAAATGGGGTCATATAAAAACCTAGCGTATCTCCCTCTGCATTTTCAAAAATCAACTGTTCATGCAGCGTGTTCTCGTAAAGGAAAACTTCTCGATCATCAGGAAGGTAGCTTTGAAACCCTAAGTTATCCGATTCCGGACAAACAATGGGCTTTGTTTCTTCTTTGGAGCAACCGTAAACAAGTGAAAGTAAAAAGAGAAGAGCAAGTGATATTTTATTCATTTTGAGAGCTATTTGCTTTCAAAACGCTAGCCTAGTCTAGGCAATTATAAATAGTAAAATATTAACTTTAAAAACGACTTCTGACACCTACTGACAACCCCCAAATTCTTTCTGACATCTCCCCCGATCATTTCTGAGAAAGCCCATTTTTCCTCGCTGGCTGCGGGATATTGCCAGCAAAAAAAATGGACTTACAACAACTCAAAGAAATGCTGGATGCGGTTTTGCAGCCGGTAATGATTACCATGTTATTGGGTACGGGCCTGTGGCTTACGATTAGATTGGGGCTCATTCAGTTTCGGCGCTTTTTTCATGGGGTGGCGGTCGCCAGTGGCAAGTATGACGATCCGGATGATCCCGGGGACGTCAGTCATTTTCAGGCGCTCACGACGGCTTTGTCGGCTACGGTGGGGATTGGGAACATTGCCGGGGTAGCTATTGCGATCCACTGGGGCGGGCCAGGCGCGTTATTCTGGATGTGGGTAACCGCCGTGCTGGGCATGGCCACCAAATACGGCGAAGTAACCCTGGCCCAGCACTTTCGTGAAGTCGATGCGAAGGGCAATATCGCGGGCGGCCCTATGTACTACATCGAAAAAGGCCTGGGCCCACGCTGGAAACCCGTGGCCATACTGGTCGCTGGCGCCTTGATGCTGACAGCCTTTCTTTCGGGCAATGCCATTCAGGCTAATTCTATTGCGGATTTGGCACAGACGGAACTGGGTGTCGCTCCGGCCTGGACGGGCCTACTCAGTAGCCTTCTCGTGGGTGTGGTTATCCTGGGGGGCATCCAGCGGATTGGTAAGGTTACGAGTATCATTGCCCCGGTGATGGCGCTGCTTTATGTGGGTGGTGGCCTGGCGGTGCTTTTTATCCATGCAGACAGTGTGCTCCCCGCCTTCCAGCTGATCTTTACAGAGGCATTTAACCCTACCGCTGGTGTGGCCGGTACGGGTGTAGGTGTGTTTTTACAAACCATGATGTGGGGCATCCGGCGAGGGCTGTTCTCCAATGAGGCGGGGCAGGGATCGGCACCCATTGCACACTCTGCCGCCCGCGCCAAGGAACCCGCTTCGGAGGGAGTAGTTGCCCTGATTGAGCCTTTTATTGATACGCTCGTCATTTGTACGATCACGGGCTTGGTGATTATTTCCACTGGGGTGTGGTCAGCCACAACGCCCACCACCCTCGCATTGAGTGGCGGCGATATGAGTATTGTAAATACGGAAGGCCTTGCCTTATCGGCAGAAGAACAGATGGCCTTTGTAGAGCTGTCTTACGAAAATGGCGTCCCCAAAGAGGAACAAGCTCACCAACTGGCCTGGCACGAAGTAGCGGTAGCACAACTCTACGTAGATGCCGAACAGCAAATTCCCTTTACGGGTACCATCTCTCCGACAGACGGAGTAGCTTATTTAACTAATGGAGAAACAAAGACGGCGCTCTACGGGCAAGCTGTGGAAAATGGTGCGCCCCTCACCCGTCTGGCCTACGTTTCGGTATTGGGAACCACAGGGAGCGTGATTGTAGGCCTCTGTGTCTTCCTTTTCGGTATCTCGACGTCGATTTCGTGGAGTTATTACGGCGACCGCTGTGTCCATTATCTTTTTGGGGAGCGGGGGATTATGCCCTACAAGGTGGTTTATGTGCTGATGCATTTTGTGGGCGCGATCACGGCACTTAACGTCATTTGGGGCTTGGGGGACTTGGTGCTGGCCTTTGTGACGATCCCCAATGTTTTGGCACTGGTATTACTGTCAGGGACAATCAAAAAATTAACGGATCGGTATTTTGAGAGTAGGTAGGTTTTTATTTATCACATAGCCACATAGTTTGAATTTTCCGAATCTCGATTATTCTAAAAATCCTATATGTCTATGTGATAAAATGGGTGTAGATTAATTTCATCACATAGTCATATAGCTTGGTTTTCTACACCTGAAACGGTTCTAAAAAAACCTAATATGTCTATGTGATAAAAAAAGTCAAGTATCAGTTATAAAACAACGATCCCGAAGATGACAGTTGCCTTCCTCGGGATCGTTTTATACCTAATACAAAGTACCCAGTACCTCGTACCAAATTTTCTTACAACATTGGTGCAATAACCAAAGCTACTACTGACATCAACTTCAGCAGGATATTTAGAGAAGGACCGGAAGTGTCCTTGAATGGATCACCTACGGTATCACCTACTACGGTTGCTTTGTGTGCATCAGAACCTTTGTAGTGCATTTCGCCATTGATTTCTACACCTTCTTCAAACATCTTCTTGGCGTTGTCCCAAGCTCCACCAGCGTTTGACTGGAAGATGGCCATCAGTACACCGGTAACGGTTACACCCGCTAGCAAACCACCAAGCATTTCTGCTCCCATGGCGCTACCCAAACCAATGAGGCCAGGCGTAAGACCTACTACCACTGGGGCAAGTACAGCCAACAGACCTGGACGTACCATTTCGCGAATAGACGCAGCGGTAGAAATCTCTACACACTTGTCGTATTCCGCTTTGCCATCAGCAGCATCGAAAGTATCTTGATCAGCTTTGTTCCAATCCTTGTATTCCTTGCCGTCATTATTTCTCATTACAGCAAGTGCTGCCTTCAACTCAGGGATATCGGCAAATTGGCGACGTACTTCCTGGATCATATCCATTGCAGCACGACCAACAGCTCCCATTGAAAGGGCAGAGAACAAGAATGGCAACATGCCCCCTACAAACAAGGCAGCCATAACGTAAGGGCTGGTCAGGTTGATACCCGTAAGTTGCTCCGTAGGGTGGCTTAGGTTATAAGCAGTAATGAAGGCCGCAAACAGTGCCAGTGCCGTAAGGGCAGCAGAACCAATCGCAAAACCTTTACCAAT
>NZ_JBOEFX010000021.1:180382-215615 GCF_050633125.1 Lewinella sp. | reverse complement strand
CAGCCATTTCTGCAATACCACCAGCGTTATCAGATACTGGTCCGTAAGCATCTACTGCCAACTGGATACCCGTATTTGAAAGCATACCTACCGCTGCAATAGCGATACCGTAAAGGCCAGCAAATGAGTAAGAACCTACAATGGCTACTGCCAAAATAAGGATAGGAATAGCTGTTGACTGCATACCTACACCCAAACCAGCAATAATGTTGGTNNGTAGTCGAAGCCGTTGATGCTCCAAGTTTCAGGAAGCATCCAGTTTACGATCAGGAAGGTTGCGGCTAGCATCAGCGCTGCTGAGATAAACTCACCACGGTTCAATGCTTTTTGCGGATCACCACCTTCTTTTACTTTAACAAAGAAAGTACCGATGATAGAAGTAACAATACCTACACCTGCAAGAAGTAAAGGAAGCAGTACGGCATTGAGACCATTGAACTGATTACCAGTGCTAAATTCTCTGGCACCAGAAACCAGTGCTTGGGCAGGATCAGCTATGTTAGGATCAATTACTGCGATAAAAGCAGCACCCAATACCATTGTACCAATGATAGAACCTACGAAAGACTCGAACAAGTCGGCTCCCATACCTGCAACGTCACCTACGTTATCACCTACGTTATCGGCAATAGTGGCAGGGTTTAGCGGGTGATCCTCAGGGATACCAGCTTCTACTTTACCTACAAGGTCAGCACCTACATCGGCTGCTTTGGTATAAATACCACCACCTACACGGGCAAACAGTGCGATAGAAGATGCACCAAAAGAGAAACCAGTGATAACAGTGATCACTTTGTTGATGTCCCAACCCATACTGTTATAAGTGATGAACAAGGTGCCCAATCCGAGTACACCCAGTCCTACTACACCCATTCCCATCACAGAACCACCAGCAAAGGCTACCTCCAGGGCTTTACCCAAGCTCGTACGAGCGGCATTGGTAGTACGCACGTTGGCTTTGGTCGCAATACGCATACCAAAATAGCCCGCTAATGCAGAACAAATAGCTCCTAGCACGAAAGAAACCGCCACTAATGGGCTAGAGTTTTCGGCGTTAGCCGTTACGCCAAGTAAAATAGCTACTGCTATTACGAAAATAGCCAGTACGCGGTACTCGGCTTTGAGGAAGGCCATTGCACCGTCGGCAATGTTCTTGGCGATACGGCTCATACGCTCCGTACCTTCTTCTTGTTTGCTTACCCATGCGGAACGCCAAGCCATGAACAGCAAGGCGAGAATCCCAAAAATAGGGATAGTATACATAATTGTTTGACCCATAATTCTACTGTTTAAAAAGTCGTCGTTTTGTAAAATAGAGGAGCCCCCCCACCGGGTGATGGAGAAGCCCTTTTAATTATTAATCTTCGGGAAAACGCAGGTTTAACCTGCTTTCATTTGCCCGTTGGTTTTTCAAATTAACTTTGCTTTGGTTTAGCAGTCCGCAAAGGTAAGTAATTTTAAGAAGATAGTGTTACTATTGCTCTAAGTGCTGTACGAGCTTTTATAAAAGCTTTGTAGCAAGGGATACTCACACCTAAACACCGACCCCAGCTACGTTTTTATTCATACGAACTTTCTTTGGCTGTTATTCCGTCATCCATTCCACTTTTTCATTAATATCATCACGCTCGCGGGGAAGTGCTGGCGCCTGGTGGTGTGCAAGGTAGAACAGGCCGAGGCAACGCTCTCCTTCAGCAAGATTCAGAAACGGCCCAAGGTGGGTAATCAAACCAGGGCTGCTCCAGTAGCCTCCCAAGCCATGCGAAGTAGCAGTAAGCCAGAGGTTTTGTACAGCCATAGCTGTAGCCGCAAGCTCTTCCCATTCAGGTAAAGACTCCGCAGGGTCACGCTGCATACAGATGGCGATAACGGTATCTGCTTTGATGGGGTTGGTGGAGAGCTTTTTAAACTTTCTCTCAGAAAAGGAAGCCTCCGGCGTAAGCCGTTGATAAGTGCTTCCCAGAAAATCGGCCAGCCGCTGTCGCGCAGCACCACGAATAACTTTAAAACGCCAAGGCTCTGTTTTCTTGTGATTGGGAGCCCAATTGGCATTTTCCAGAAGATCATCGATAACCTCCTTGCTAATTGGCTTATCGGTATACATGGCCGGAAAGATAGAACTGCGACTGCTTATTATAGTCCTTACTTGTTCAGGACTAGGAAGATTACTCATCATAGATTATTTAAGTCTTACTACTATAGTAAACATACAATCCTTTGTTCGGGTTTTTCGAAAATCCAGTGTAGTTTCTTCAGTACGGAAAGTGTAGTTAATTTATTTTCAATAATTATTGAAAGTTTTGATAGAAAGGTTTATCTTTGGTTAAGAATTGAAAGAACACCTACTATTTCATCGAAAAACATTGAATTATGAATACGAGCAAAGATGTTTTGGATGCGCCCTTAGCAGAAATAATAAATCCCACAAACGGCAAATCCCATCATACGCCAATTGTCTTACTCAAATTGGATTTTGGGATAAGTGCTGTTTTACTGGTTTTATTCATTTTGGCCGGATTAGCTGCTATTTATGATAGGGAAATGATCATGCTGATGATGATTTGTGCCTTTTTCCTCGGTTGTTACCAGTTGTTGAGTGGCTTGATTGGCAGCATACGAGGGAATCGCAAAAAACTTATTTACTTTGTAGCAGCCCTCGCGTATTTGGCCATTTTAAGTGGGGTATACATGTATGCCAACACTGGACTCGGTGAGTCTTTTGAAGTAGTTATCGCTATTACTGGTTTGGTGTTGATTCCGATGGCTTTTGCCTGCTATTATACCAAGCTTTGCTACGATGTAATAAAAGAACAATAGTCTTATGATTAGCAGAACGAGATTAAAAATAGACAGTTTGGTACAATTGCTTTTAGGTGCAGGTGGCCTGGCGGCTTGGGCTACCAACAACTTCGTACTGGCCTTGAGCTTACTTTGGTTGTTATGGTTGTGGCAAACAGGTAGTGCCCTTGAATTGTGGCTCGATTATCGGCACCACAGCCGCAAGCCCTACCTCTTAGTCGCACCGATATTATTGGTACTGGCCTTATTTTCCTCTTTTGGAAAATTACTCCTAGCAATTTGCGCGGTAGTCTATATCTGGCATACCGTGCGCGACTACCAAGTCGTACTGCGACGGCCGCGATCATTCTGGGAACTATAACAATCCTGTCATGAGCAATACACGCATAAGTAAAAAGGAAGAAGTTTTCCTTACGGAGCAAACCAGCAAGCTATTTGACCCGTTAGATTTTGCAGACACTTTTTCGACGACTAATCATGAGGATAGCCTGGAGGAAATCTCCAAACTTATTTTCACCCTAAAATCGAAGTGGATCATTGCCCTTTTTGAGTTGAGAAATAAGCTAGTCAGCGTATTTGGTTTAAAAACAGATATCCCTTCTGACTATAAGGAAGACTTTGTTGTTGGTGGTTATGTCGGTTTTTTCAAAATATACGCCATCAGTGATGAGCAGCTCATTTTGGGAGCAGACGATAAGCATTTGAAATTTCGGGTAGGGATTCATAACACACAAGCAGCAACCAATAATATAAAAGTCACGACGCTGGTCCAGTTGAACAATACTTTCGGAAAAATTTATATGACGATCATCGCACCCTTTCATCGGCTGATTGTAAAAAGAATGGTCGGGCAGGGTTATAGTGATGCAGCACCTTCTGCTAGTTGAATAGCTCATAAGTGAAAACAATTACTTTTCCTCTGTTGTATTAATGGCTTAGTGGTGATTACTAGCGAACATTAATACTTCCATATCATGAAATATCAACTCTTTGGCCGTTCTGGCTTGCGTGTTTCTCCCTTGTGTTTAGGTACGATGACTTTTGGTAAAGATTGGGGATGGGGCTCCGATGCTGCCACAGCAAAAGAAATTTACGACGCCTTTATGGAAGCTGGCGGTAATTTTATCGATACCGCAGACGTCTACACCGAGGGCAGTAGCGAACGCATTCTGGCCGATCTCATCTCCACTGATCGAGATCACGTCGTTTTGGCCACGAAATACACGCTTTCAAATACAACTCACAATCCCAATAACAGCGGAAATCATCGCAAAAACCTGGTGCAATCCGTAGAGCAGAGCCTCCGCCGCCTCAATACCGATTATATCGACCTGCTCTGGGTACACGCTTATGATTACCTGACGCCCATTGATGAAATGATGCGGGCACTGGATGACCTTGTCTCTCAAGGCAAAATCCTTTACATCGGGATTAGCGATGCACCGGCCTGGGTGACAGCGCGCGCCAATACCATGGCAGAATTTAGAGGCTGGTCACGCTTTATTGGCAACCAGCTAGAGTACAACCTTACCGAACGGACCCCCGAACGCGACCTGCTCCCAATGAGTCAAGAACTTGGTCTAGGTGTAGTCGCCTGGAGCCCCTTGGCAGCCGGTATTCTCACAGGGAAATACAATAAAGACAACGGTAAAGGCTCAGGCGGCCGTATGGAAGGCACCACTTCCTATCGCCTCAACGAACGCAACTACAAGATTGCCGCCAAAGTGGTAGAAATAGCCCAGTCACTAGATGTTTCTCCCGCCCAAGTAGCACTCGCCTGGATCAGCCAACAGGGGCACATCCCTATAATTGGTGCACGCACACTCAACCAGTTAAAAGACAATATGGGGTCGCTTGACGTAACCATCAGTGCAGAACAAATGCAGCAACTGGAGCAGGTGAGTAGTATTGACCTGGGCTTTCCGCACGACTTCGTGACACGCCCTGGCGCACAAAAGATGATCTACGGTGGCATGGTCAACCAGATTAAAGGAAATAAGCACCCGTTGGTAGGATAAAGTAAAAGCAACTTATGGAAACCTTGAATTACAACGAAGAACAAAGAATTGTCCTAAACCTTCCTGGTTTAACTCAAAAAGACCAACCTGGCAATGAAATGCTGGGAAGTACAGCTGAGGCCAAAAGAGATAAAGGAGAGGTCTCCATGGTTTTCTGCTCAGAAGATTATGAACCTGTGGCCCAGCCTTCCCCAGAGCAACTCGAAGCCCTTGATTTTATCAAAAACCACGAAGCGGAGCTGGTCGAGGCGTTTTTTAAGTACACCAAAGAGGTACTTTATCCCACCCACATCGAATTTATTGGTTTTGATGAGATTGACTTCCCCGAAATTAACGGTGTAAAAGATCTGAGAAAATCCTTGGGAATCAATGACATCTATATCTGGCCACAACACAAAGAAGGCGTTTCCTATGTTGCTTATTATTTTGACTTTACCGGCGACTTTGAACACGGCGTGTATTTAATTGCTCACAAAACCAGAATACTGGGCTGGGAGGAGGACTTGGTTTTTGATAAGGTGGAGGCGGATAAGTGAATCTAAAACAAGTCTAGTTTATGACGAACCCACACACCTTATATTTACACGTAGAAAATCATAATTCTAGAAGTCGCAATATTAACGATCAAAGGAGGACAACAATTAGGTAAATACTTCAAGACTCTTCCTTTCTCAGCCCCCCTAACTAAAATGCTACCTTGAAATATGCCTGACATAAATGTAGGGATCTTACAATTGCAGCTTAGCTAGATTTATTTTAATTTGGATCGCATGAAAAATACTATCAAACCACTCGTGGCTCTTATAATTTAAACCTTGCGCTCTATGAAAAACATACGCTCCTCGCTACCATGTCCCTCACCATTTGAGAATCTGAAAATTTCATTGCTAAAAAAAGGACTCCTTCCTTTACTCTTGATAACCGTACTCTTCAGTTGCGAAGACCCCATGGACAATACACCTCCTATACCCATAGAACCTACCGTAAACTGCGATACCTTTCCTCTACCAACTATCGGGCAGTATTCCGAAGAGTGTATTATTCATAAATTTGTGGTCAAACGATTAATAGCGTTTCGTGGTGAATTCACAGAGATATTGGACATCAACAAGGACGGAGAAGACGATGTTTACTTTAAATTTATCGATCAGTCCTACGGGATTGCTGGCCCGCCAAGAGGGGAAATTCAAATAGGGCCAATTAAAATTTCAGATAGCATTAGTCAGGTGTATGTGGAGCGCGAATATTGTCGAAGGTACTTTTCAAGTATTGATGGGCAAGATACAATGCACTTTTATGGGTACATTGACGGTAGGTTCTGTGAGCACTACACAGAAGAAGAGCTGATGGAGTACGATACTTTTTCCGTGGAAATTCACGCAGATTTCATGGCACAGGACTACCTACAAGGAGATACTATCCCTTTGGCCGCTAACTGGACCAACAACACTGTTTTATTAACAAAACCTCCTTTTCTTCCTGGTAACCTTGACGTAACAACTTCAAAATATTTTTTATTTAAACAAGAATCCTCTGGAGAGGTAAAATACGGGTGGGTGGAATTTCGAATTGAAGCTGGCTACTTCACAGGAGGGATGATTGTTAGTTATGGTGCAATGCGATGAATATGATCCAACAAGAATTTAAAGACCAAGCTATCTTCCGCTTCCAAGAGAAGAAAACACATATCGCCAAATGCTTCCAGCAATTGACTGAGCAGGATATGTGGTCACGCCCCAACGCTTCTTCTAACAGCGTAGGCAATATCATCCTGCACCTTTGCGGAAATATTAGCCAGTACATCCTTGCTTCGCTTGCACAACAACCCGATGTGCGAGAACGCGACCTGGAGTTTAGTACAGAAGGGGGGCTCAGCAAAGCCGAATTGCTGCATAAAATCAGCACCACAATTGATGAGGCCTGTGCAGCAGTAAGCGCCTGTTCTGATACAGATTTGTTGCACAAACGCCAGGTGCAAGGCTTTACCTTTTCCGGAGTCGGGATCATTCTACATGCCGTAGAGCACCTTTCTTACCATACTGGACAGATTGCTTATTTGGTGAAATTGCGAAATGACAAGCAAATAGGACTATACGACGACTTTGACCTGAATACAAAAAACGCGGATTAAGGAAGTTTGCAATTATCCGATTTTTCTCATCTTAGCTTTTCGTACAAAAAAAACACGCAACGATGAGATGCTCCTTCCTTTCCCTGTTACTATTGATAAGTTTTGGCCTTCAATCCCAAAGCGCTATCGAGCGTATTGAGCCCGCTAGCTGGTGGACAGGTATGCATAATCCAGAGGTGCAACTTTTGGTTTATGGTAAAAACATCGGTGACCTATTGCCTAAAACTACCCATCCCGGTGTGAATATCGAGCGGGTAAGCAGGGTGAGCAATCCCAATTATCTTTTCGTCGATTTAAAAATAACTGCCGCTGCCAAAGCAGGAGATGTGGTATTGTCGTTTACCAGAAATGGTAAAGAAGTTTTACAACAAAAATGGCAACTCTTGGCGCGCAATCAAGACCTCTCCATGCGAAAGGGCTTTGGTAATGCGGACGTTCTTTACCTCATCACTCCAGACCGTTTTGCGAATGGCAATCCCGATAATGACAACATCGCAGGGATGCGCGAAAAAGCTAACCGTAGCACCTTGGGTGGCCGGCACGGCGGAGATATTGCAGGTATGCGCCAACACTTGGACTATATCTATGATCTTGGTTTTACCGCAATTTGGGTAAACCCTCTGCTGGAAAACGACATGGAGGCCTATTCCTATCACGGTTACTCTACCACAGATTTTTATCGTGTCGACCCTCGGTTTGGCACCAATGAAGAATACCAACTATTGGCTTCCGAAAGCCGCGAAAAAGGCGTAAAAGTCATTATGGACATGATCGTCAATCACTGCGGCCTGGAGCACTGGTGGATGAAAGATTTACCCTCCGAGGACTGGATCAATACCTGGGACGAATACACCCAAACCAACCACCGCAAGACCGTTTGGCAAGACCCTTACGCTTCCGCCATTGACAAGAAGGTATTCGCTGACGGCTGGTTTGTACCCACCATGCCCGACCTCAATCAGCGCAACCCATTTATGGCCACTTACTTGATTCAGAACAGCATTTGGTGGACAGAATACCTGGGCCTTGCCGGCATCAGAATGGATACTTATCCGTACCCCGACGAAGACTTCATGGCCGAATGGACCCGCCGCGTGATGGAAGAATTCCCCTACCTCAATATCGTTGGTGAAGAGTGGTTTGAAAACCCCAGCACGGTAGCCTACTGGCAGGCCGGCAAAGACAACCCCAACGGCTACACCTCTTACCTCCCTAGCTTGATGGACTTCCCTTTGCAGCAGGCTTTCGTGAAAGCATTGAATGAAGAAGAAGCATTCAAATCCGGTTGGATCACCGCTTACGAAATGTTGGCCCAGGATTTCCTCTATGCCGACCCAATGAACCTTGTCATTTTCCCAGACAACCATGACATGAGCCGGATCTTCCGCCAAGTCAATGAAGACGAAGACCTCTTTCGGATGGCCATGGTTTACTTTGCGACAACCCGGGGGATTCCGCAAATCTACTACGGTACGGAGATCTTGATGAGCAACGCTCCCGCCGGTGATCACGGTGATATCCGCAGTGACTTTCCCGGCGGGTGGGCCGGTGACCCCATCAATGCCTTTACTGGTAATGGATTGACCAGCGCGCAAGCGGCCGCACAAGACTTTACCAAGACTTTATTACGATGGCGCAAAAGTGCAGAAGCTGTCCATTATGGCAAAATGACCCACTTTTTACCCGAAGATGGCACCTATGTTTACTTCCGCTACAACGACGAACAAAAGGTGATGGTCGCTTTCAATAAAAACAACGAAGGAACTTCTCTGGACCTGGAACGGTTTGCAGAAATACTGGAAGGGGTAACCATCGGGAAAGATATTCTCACAGGTACCCCTCATGTCTTAGACAAACAGCTACAAATACCAGCCCGAGGAGTGATGATATTGGAGCTGGATTAAAAACACCCTACCAATGAATGCTTATTTCGAAACCCCAAGACTTATTTTAAGAGCCGTTAAAGCAGAAGACGCCCCCGGCTTTTTTGAACTCGACTCAGACCCAGAGGTTCATAAATACCTAGGCAATCAGCCCGTAAAGCACCTCAAGGAATCGGAGGAGATGATCAAGGATATTCAAAAACAATACGAGGAAAACGACATTGGCCGTCTAGCCATTATTGATAAAGCATCCAACGAATTTGTAGGCTGGTCGGGCCTCAAATACGAGACCGTTGTTCGTGCAGGTTTTCCTTATTACGATTTAGGGTATCGCCTGAAAAAGAAATTTTGGGGCCAGGGCATCGCTACAGAAGCAGGCATAGCATCCTTGCAATATGGTTTCCAAGAACGGCAGTTCGAAGAAATTTATGCCGCAGCAGACCTGGATAACATTGGCTCAAACAAAGTATTGCAAAAAGTAGGCATGACGTTAGTGGATCAGTTTGAATACTGCCAGGTACCACACAATTGGTATAAAATCACCAAGGCAGAATGGCAACTAATAAAGTGATAACCACCACGTTTACTTTGTTTTCAATAAAAAACTCCGCGTCTCTGTACCTCTGCGGCTGATAACCGCACAAAAGGGAACTAATATACCCTTTTCGCCTTCCTCCCAGAACGCCACAAGAGGTAGCCAAAAACAAGGCAAGCCCCTCCACTGATTTGCAGTAACACTTCCTCGGACTGTTTCCAGAAAAGATAACAAAAGGCAGCTCCAGTAATCAATAAAAGGGTCAAACTCAGTTGCCGGAGGCCCTGGTAAACCAAGCGGCCACTGTTGCGAGTATCAACGGAAGCTATATCCAACTGGCCTTGGCGAGCTTGCCGAAGGACGCCCTGCAATTCACCGGGAATGCTCAACAACTGACTGGTGGTATCACGGAGCACACGTGTCACAAACGAAACGAGATTCCCCTTTTCGCCTAAAACAAATTTTTGAACATAGGGCCTTACCACATCCAGCGGATTCAGCTGCGGTGCCAAAGTACTACTGATCCCTAGCAGCAGCGTAGCCATCCGATTCAACAAGACATATTCTTTAGGAACTTGTACCGTGCTGGTAATACCACCAATGCCAATATTTTTCAAAAGCTCAAAAAGACTGTTATTGAAAGGGTCGATTTCAATGTTTTTAAAATCTAGGCCTTCCAGTTTAATTTCTTGCTGGATGAAAGTACGCATCGCATCGATCATTTGTTCTGCCATACGTTCGGCTTCGCGCCCGGCGGCTAGAAAACCCATTTTTCGGCCAGCTTCCACCATGCCAGCCAAGTCGTTTTTGACAGCGGCTTCGATCAATTCTGATAAGCCCTCTCGCATAACAGGTTGCAAGCGAGCCACCGCCCCAAAATCCAGAATAACGAGGGTGCTATCGGCCTGTACCAACAAATTGCCGGGATGAGGATCAGCGTGATAGTAGCCATCCTTAAAGACCATTCGACTGTAGACCCTTAATATTTTGCGCGCTAGTGCTTCCTGATCTACGCCCCAGTTATCTAGCTGCTCTTTTTTATTGATTTTCACCCCAGCTTGGTAAGCTGTGGTCATTACCCTAGCCGTAGAATAGTCAGCAAAAACGATAGGGATAACTACGCCTTCTTCCTCTTTTAAATTTTCGGCAATCTCTTGCATGGCTCTGGCTTCTGCAACGAAATCCAATTCTTCTTCGATCATCTGCCTCACCTGCGTATAAAGGTGCTCCATACCCTGAATGTTGAACCACCAGGACATAATCGATTGTAAGCGTTGGATTATTTTCAGGTCTACCTCGGCTACAGATTCGATATCAAGATGCTGGACTTTGACAACCACTTCTTCTCCACTCTTAAGCTGTGCGCGATGCGCCTGTCCGATAGAAGCTGCCGCTAATGGTTCTTTTGAGAACGTAGCAAAAAGCTGTTCAGGGTCTGCGCCCAATTCGGTAACAACCCGCTGCTTTACCTGCTCGTAAGGGCGCGCTGGCACTTGATCCTGAAGGCTCTCCAGCGGCTCCTGAAAAGCCTCCGGGAGAAAGTTGGTCAGGATAGAAAGTAATTGTCCTACCTTTATAAAAAGCCCTTGGAGTTCCAGTACTGCCGTCTTTACCCTGGTGGCGTTTTTTTGGTGTAAAACCATAATACGCCGGTCGTAATAGGCTTGGCCGAATATCTTTTTCCGCCAATAAAGCCACAAGTAACTAAAACCAACACGAGCGGCGACGCTATATGCCCGACGTGTTCGTTTACCCGGAGAATGCAAGAGTTTATTGGGCTTTCTCATGACGATTAATTTAAACCATATTAAGAGACTTGTTTGCTGGGATCATGGCGAGGTTAATGCGCCTTAACGTCCCGCATTGTGCTTTTTTATACCTACTTAAATGACCTTAAATTCCTTATATGGTTCAATAGTTTATACAATTGACCATCTCGACTTGAAGCATCATTTTATGAGAAAACTCGAGGTTGGTAAATCATCACCCCTTATTCGCCAACTGCCCACAAGCCGCATCAATGTCCTTCCCTCGGCTACGCCGGATGGTAACCATAACGCCATGATCGCGGAGATACCGCGCAAAATCATCAATACGGTGAGCGGCTGATTTACGGAATTCAGCACCATCGATAGGGTTGTATTCGATGATATTGACCCTTACGGGGAAACGCTTGCAGAGTTGGAGCAGGTTATGCGCATCCTCCAGGCTATCATTGAAATCCTGAAAAGCGATGTATTCGTAGCTGATCCGATTTTTTGTTTGCTTGTAGAAATACTCAAGCGCGTCCATCAGAATGGCCAGATTGTTCTGCTCATTGATGGGCATAATTTCATCTCGCTTGACATCATCAGCAGCATGCAGACTAAGCGCGAGATTGACTTTGGTGGCATCGTCAGCCAGTCGACGGACCATTTTTGCAATACCGGCAGTACTTACCGTAATACGGCGGGGAGCCATGTTTAAACCATCCGGCGTCGTTATTTTCTCAATACTCTCTAGCATAGGAGCATAGGCCAAAAGTGGCTCTCCCATGCCCATGTATACGATATTCGTGAGAGGGTGGCCAAATTTCTCCATGCATTGCTCATTAACGAGCACTACTTGGTCAAAAATTTCGGCAGCATCCAGATTGCGAAGACGCTTCATCTGGCCGGTCGCACAGAATTTACAACTCAAGCTACAGCCCACTTGGCTGGATACACAAACCGTAAAACGGTTATCATCTGGCACCGGAATTAAAACAGACTCAATAAGGTGCCCATCATGCAAGCGAAACCTCGACTTGATCGTTCCATCCGCACTGTGCTGCACCTTGTCTTCTGTGATAGCGTTGATCTGGTAGCCTTCCTCTAGTTGCTCGCGTAGTGCCTTTGAAAGGTTGGTCATCTCCGCAAAGGAACGGGCACCTTTCTGCCATAGCCATTCATAGACTTGTTTGGCGCGAAAGCCTGCCTGCCCCAGTTCTTTCATGACGATTTTGAGGTCGTCCAAGCTGAGCTTGCGAATGTCCATTTGTATGGATGCCTTGGTATTCATAGCACAAAGGTAAGTCTAATAGTATTAATAGAAAACACCCGCTTCTCGTACTGAGAAGCGGGTGTTTTGTAGGTAAACCGGCGAAATCATTTTTCGGTTCACTTGTATTTTACGTTAAGGATTATTCGCTGTCAAAGCGAAATTCCTGGATAATCATTTTTCCATTGCGATTGGTGAGATACAAATACACGCGGTAGGTACCACCACTGGTTTTCATATTACCAATTACGTACTGGGAATCACTGCTACGGGAAGCACCTTGGTGTACCTCTGTAAAAGAGGAGACCGTGTTTTGGCCCAAAAAGCGCTTTACTTTCTGTAAAGCCTGTGCTTTATTGTATATCCCTTCCTCTTCTAGGATAGATAATTCCAGTGATTCATCGAAATAAGTACCCAATGTTTCCATATCACCACTGTTCAAAGCAGCCGTAATTTGGGACATTCCGCCTTGGGCGAAAGTCAAAATGGGAGATAACATTAGAATAAACAACAACTGTTTCATAAGCTCGATTTTAAGTTATCGGTAATATAACCCGTAACTTTGCTTCGTGAATTAGACGAAAAATGTACTTATAGTCACATTTTTACTTAGGCGAGATAGTTTGAATAGTTGCAGTAACGTTGGCTACATTGCTAATTTGCAGCTCAGGCTTGGTAATAACGAGTAGCAATAAGCATTCATTGCTTTCGAACATCTCAAAAGTAAGAACAATTTTCCTGAAAGACAAGTACTCTTGTTTAGTGTTTTGTTTACACTAAGTGCTTATATTTGAGCACTTCATTTGGAGCTTGTTGGGAAATTCGTTTTTTAGTCAAGTGGAATTTTACAAAAGCTCTTAATATACTTAGCAGACGATGAGCACTAAAAAAGCGATGTTAATTATTCTTGATGGTTGGGGGTTAGGCCAGGTTCCTGGTGCCGATGCCATTGCACAGGCCAATACGCCCGTTTTTGATAACATTTGGCAAAATGCCCCTCATAGCACCCTCGTCACGTATGGAGAAGAGGTAGGTTTGCCGGAAGGCCAAATGGGAAATTCAGAGGTAGGCCATTTGAATATTGGCGCCGGACGTGTGGTTTATCAGGAGTTAGCACGTATTAATAAAGCTATCCGGGACGGCGATCTAGCCCGAAACGAAAAACTACAAAACGCCATCGCCTACGCAAAGGAAAATGGCAAAGCTATCCACCTGATGGGTTTGGTGTCTGATGGTGGAGTGCACTCTCAACTGAATCACCTCCTTGCTTTGGTTGATATTATTGAAGCAACAGGCCACGATAAGACTTTTATTCACGCTTTTACCGATGGGCGGGATACCTCTCCACAGGGTGGCAAAGACTATCTGCAAACATTACTGAACCACCTGGAAGGGAAAAACACTCGTTTAGCCACCGTCATTGGCCGCTATTTCGCAATGGACCGCGACAAGCGCTGGGAACGAATCAAACTCGCCTATGACTTGATCGCAAAAGGAGAGGGGGGAACAACCAGCGATATTATTGCTACCCTCAAGGAGCGCTACGAAGCGGGCGAAACGGATGAATTTATCCAACCAACTTTGGTTACCAATGCAAAAGGAGAAACGTCTCCTGCATTGGCAGATGGAGATGTGTTGTTGTGTTTCAATTTCCGGACAGATCGCCCTCGGCAGATTTCTGCGGCACTCACGCAGCAAGATTTCCCGGATTATGGGATGAAAAAACTGGACGTTCGCTACCTTACCATGACGCGTTACGACGAAACTTTTACTGGTTTAGAGGTACTTTTTGAAAAGAAAGACCTTGAGAAAACGTTGGGTGAAGTTTTGGCCGCTAACGGAAAAACCCAAGTAAGAATCGCCGAAACAGAGAAATATGCGCACGTCACCTTTTTCTTCAACGGTGGCCGAGAAGAACCTTTTGAAAACGAGCGCCGCCTGCTCATTCCTTCGCCTAAAGAAGTAGCTACTTACGACCTCAAGCCGGAAATGAGTGCGCTGGGGATTACCGATGCCATTATCGAAGACATAAAAGCGAATCAGCCAGACTTTATCTGCCTCAATTACGCCAACACGGACATGGTGGGCCACACCGGGGTGTTCTCTGCCGCAATAACTGCCGCTGAAACGGTAGATAAATGCCTGGGAAGGTTGCTGGAAACGGGCCGCGAATACGGCTACGAAGCTATTGTTATTGCCGATCACGGCAACTCTGATTACCTCATCAACGAAGATGGCTCACCCAATACTGCGCATACTAAAAACTTGGTGCCCTGTATTTTTGTTAACCAAAGATCAGGTAGTTGGCAGCTTCAGGACGGAAAACTTGGAGATGTCGCCCCAACACTGCTATGGATGATGGATGTACCTGCGCCAGCAGAAATGGATGGGAACATATTGATCCAGGAAAAATAGCAGGATTAAACAAGAGGAATGAGTAAATATTTGTCTTATGCAATGACCATTTTTACGATGGTTTTGATATTGTCTTCATGCAATCAAGCCGACGAGGCCCAAGCAGCGGTAGATCAAAAAGACACTTTCTTTTCATTGGAAAAATTTTTCGAGGCCGAAGAAGAGCGCTTGCAAAGTGCTAATATTGGCCTCGATAAAGAGATTCGTATCAACGAAAAAGAAGAACAACAGCTCATAGCGGATATTGATTATTCCAGGGAGTTCAGTATGTTTCGCAAAGCAGATATCAACCGCCCGGCATGGTCTGATAAATACCAAGCAGATTCAACTCTACAACAAGGGGCATTAGAAATACGGTATACCAGTCTTGACCCGGAATTGAAGACACAGGAGCTGTTTGTAATGATGAACAAAGAAGGCGAGGTAGAAAAGATTGAAATTATAAGCCAAACAGAAACGGCCCTTGCAGGAAACAAAAGCTGGATGACCTACGAACCAGCACTGGGCTACCATATCAAAACTCAACAGAAAAATCGTACTGCTGAAACACTGAATATAGAGATAAAAGGGGGCTTTGTTTCTCAATAATGCTGGAGGAGCCTATTGCGCTTAGCTTCCGGATTACCTGAACGATAACCCGGAAGCAGCATAAACGTGGATCGTTGACAATTCACTAAAAAGTGTTCATAGTGTCAGGAGTTCAATTCCTCCCTTTTACTGGAATTGTCATTGATGTTGATTACAAATATAATATATTTTTATAAAGTAAAAAACACTGTTAATCAGCATTTGATTTACATTTATATGTAAAAATAAAATATGAGTCAGGTTTTATTTTCTCCCTTAGTACTGCACGTACACCACAGATTTTTCAATAAAAAATTCTTCTGAAAACATCTTCTTGATCGGGTAAATCTCCGAATAAGTCCCCCTTGGTAATGCCTTTAGTTCTTCTTTGACGTTCCCGCCTTTCAGTGCAATGATACCGTTTGGCAATGCATGCAGTTGCTTATCGTGAATAAGCGGCATGCTCCAGGGAACAATCTTTTCCATCAAGGCTACTGCACGAGTGATAACGAAATCAAAGGAACGACCTTTACGCTCTTCTGCTCGTTGTTGAAAGCCCTGTACATTTTTCAGGCCTAGTGCAGTAGCTACTTCATTGACGACAGTGATTTTTTTACGAATCCCGTCAATCAATACAAACTCCGTTTCCGGAAAAAGGATAGCAAGGGGAATACCCGGAAAACCGCCACCTGTACCAAGGTCCAAAACCCTGGCCCCTGGCATAAACTTAATCACTTTAGCAATAGCCAGGCTATGAAGAACATGGTGGAGGTAAAGGTTATCGATGTCTTTCCGAGAGATAACATTAATCTTCTGATTCCACTCGCGATAGAGAGGATCTAACTGTTCAAACAATGCAAGTTGATCCGCAGGTAAATCAGGAAAATAAGTTTTAATAGCGTCCATACAGAAAATTTAAATTCTTTGACATTTTATTCCTCCCAGGGAGTAGGAATTTTAAAAGCTTCCCACAATGGAGTAGCAGGCGGCGATGCAACAATATGCTCTGCCACGCCTGTACGCGGATGGCTGAACCTTAACTGCCAAGCGTGTAAGTCAATACTCCGATCTGGATTTCTACGACGGAAACCATACTTGGCGTCTCCCCTTATTGGGCAGCCAATATGGGCCAACTGCGCCCTGATTTGGTGATACCTCCCGGTTTGCAAGTCGATTTGCAACAAAAAGTAACGGTCACTTTTACCAACAACTGTATACTTCAAGCGTGCTTCAACGGCATCGGGTGCTGGTTGGTCAAGTACTTCGGTTTGGTATTTTCCTTTCTTTTTACGCAGATAATGCACCAATTCTCCTTCGTTAGCAGGCGGCTCCTGAGCAACCAGGGCTAAATAAGTTTTCTTTACGTTTCGTTCCCTAAACTGTTCATGCAGGGCCTGCATGGCATCTTTGCGTTTAGCCAAAAGTACAACACCACTCACCGGGCGATCAATACGATGAATGAGGTGAAGATGTGTTTGGCAATAGGTCGCGCCTAACTGTAACAGAGAAGGATCTTCGGTTTGGTCAGGTTGCACTGGTATACCATTCGGTTTGTTGAAAGCCACCAAGTGGTGATTATTATACAGCACCTGATCACCAATTGGGATATAATTGTCCATTTTTCATTTTTTGACAAGCTCGAAAAGAAATTGACGCTCTGGTAATTTTTGTACTTAGAGTCAATCGAAAACAAAAATCACGCTCCTTACCCCGTAGGAATGCCTATGGCATCAGTCACTTACAATTTTTGCTTTAGCTCAACCACAAAAATAGTCAGAGAAGGAAGAAATTTAGCTTCGCTGATCATCGCACCTCGCTGGAGTTAACGAAAAGTAATCCTCCAATTTTCCTTAACACCCCGTGGGTGTGTTGGATAGTTTTCTGATAATCAGTTTTTTAGAGGTGGTTTAGCGGGCAAAAGCGATGTGCTTGTTTTTTTCTCCGTCACTAAATTTGCTGCAAACATCCGGTTTTTACCGGTATATTTCGGCAAATAAAGAAAATAAGGACCTTGAATAAGCTAAAGTGTTACTTAAACGGAGCAATTATTCCCGAAGAGACTGCTCAGTTGGGGTTAAATGATTTGGCCCTTTTACGAGGGTTTGGCATTTTTGATTATTTCGTTTTCGAGCGTTTCCAGCCTCGATTTTTAGAAGATTACCTGGATCGATTCTATCGCTCAGCAAAATGCCTTGGGCTGGTGTCACCTATTGAAAGAGAAAACCTCAAGCAAGGCATACATCAACTCATTGCAGCCAATGAGCAACCTTCCGGAGGAATAAGGTTAGTTCTTACAGGTGGCTACACGCCAGATGGCTACGCTCCCACAGTAGGTAATCTCTTTGTTTTACAATCTCCTTTTCCAGGGCCACCCCCCATCCAATTTGAGCGCGGAGCACGGGTAGCAACCTACCAGTATCAGCGTGAGCTCCCTGAGATCAAATCCCTCAACTACCTGATTGGGATACACCTGCTGCCCTGGCTAAAAGAACAGGAGGCTGAATATATTTTGTACCATGATGGCAAATATATTCGGGAAAGTGACCGCTCTAACTTTTTTCTCATCACGGAAGATGATGTATTGGTCACCGCAAAAGATAAAGTGCTAGCAGGGATTACCCGTGCTAAAATATTAGCATTAGCCCGTAAAATCGGGATGAAAGTAGAAGAAAGAGAAGTCTCCTTAGCAGAGTGGAAAGAAGCCAAAGAAGCCTTTCTAACCAGCTCTACCAAAGGTGCTTTGCCTGTTAGTTTTATTGACGGTAAAGCAATAGGAAAGGGAGAACCCGGTACTCATACAAAAGCTTTGCAAGCTGCCTTTTTGGCGTTAGTAGCTGAGGAACAGGAGAAGTAAATTATTAGGTTAGGCTTTTGATGCTTAAATTAGTGTTTGATAAAACCCGGATAGGGGGAGCTAATCGACATTATTCCCTCGACATGCTCTGTACCGTGGAAAAAAAAGAATATGCTAACGAATGTAAGTAAGACCGAGCGTCACGTAAAAAACCTCTTGCAAGAGAAGTTAACGCCCGATCATTATTACCATAACCTTCCGCATACCTTGTCTGTCGTAGATGCCGTGAGGCTATTGTCAGCCAGGCATGAAATTTCAAACGAAGATTGTGAGCTGCTAGAGGTCGCAGCTTGGTTTCACGATATTGGTTACGTAAAATCTTACGAAAACCACGAAGCCAACGGCGCTGAAATGGCAGCCGAGTTCCTAAAGGATTTAGATTATTCAGAAGAAGATATTGCTACCATCAAGCGGCTTATTCTAGCTACAAAGATCAGTCACGAGCCTACTGATCAGATGGAAATGATCCTGAGGGATGCTGATTTAAGTAATATCGGACGGGCAGACTACCTCGCTTTACTTTCAGGATTACGCCATGAATGGGAAGTTTTTCGCAACGAGATTTATGACGAGAGAGCGTGGTATCAGCTCAACTATAAATTTGTAAAAGAGCATAAATACCATACCAATATTGCCGAAGAAATCTACGGCATACAGCACCGACAAAACGAGAAGACTTTAAAGAAGCTGCGCAAAAAAAAGAAAAAGAAGAAGAAAAAAACGAAACCAGATACTCGTACAGGCAACACAATCAGTACCAACCGTAGTGCGCAGATGATGTTTAAAACAGCACTGCGAAACCACATGGACCTAAGCAATCTGGCAGATAACAAAGCCAATATTATGCTTTCCGTGAATGCCTTGATCGTCACGATTGCTGTGCCTATGGCTGCAGGTTACGTCAACGATGCACCTCACCTGATGATTCCGGTTATTGTGCTTTTGCTGACTTGCTTGTGTTCGATGATTTTTGCGACCTTGGCCACCCGACCTATTCCAATGACGGGTATCACCACGCAAGAGGACATCAACAAAGGGCAGTCTAACCTTTTCTTCTTCGGTAATTTCTACCGAATGGGGATCAAAGAGTATGACGCCGGCATGGATCTTATTATCGCTGATGACGACACACTCGAATCAGCAATTAAGCGAGATCTTTATTTCCTCGGGCGTTCGTTGGGTAAAAAGTACAACCAACTACGTATTTGTTACAACCTATTTATGGTAGGTGTGGTATTATCCGTATTGCTCTTTGGTATTAGCTATGCTGTTTTTCAGTAAGCAGGGTGCAGGTTTTAAAAATTTAGCGCACCTCTAACAACTATTTGGGAAAGTCGCGACAAGTACTTGCTGCTGATTTTAATCTAACAATTCTCCAGATCAACAAAGAAAACCATGAAAACAGGGCTCAGCTTTTTTGCTTTGCTGTGCTGCTTAAATCTTAGCGCTCAGGAAAATATTCTAAACACAAATGGCAAGTACCTAACGATAGGCGTTGGAATCCCCATCCATACTGTCCGCGATCAAGCCCACTCTCCTTTTGCTTATCGAGGGTCAGGTTTTCGCGTTTTTACGAATTTTGAAGAGGTCAAAGACAATGGAGTATTTAGGCTGTCTTTTTCCATTGAAAGTGCTACCCTTAAAGCGAAAATAAAGCCCCGGCAGGACACAAAAGGAGCCACCGAACTCAACAATATGGAGTTAAGTGTAGGTTATTATGCCCGAGTAGGCGATGATGCTAGTAGTGACAATCGGCAATACGTGGGAGGAGCTTACAATCTCCAGTTTAATAATCGGAGCTATCCATTGCCTACGAATAACACACAAAGCCTCCTTTTTCAATCATCTCTTAGCGTAGGTGCACTGGACCGCAGAAGTATTGATGGAAGTGACCGCTGGATGGCTACGACCAGGATCGACTTACCCCTCCTGACGGCGCTTTATCGGCCTACTTATATTGGCATTGGTCCCTTTTTACATATCCCTAAAGTAGGGGGTAAGGAGTTTTTCAAAAACCTTGAAATCGTAACCCTCAATAAATTTTTCAAAATAGCCGTGGGCGTCGATGCAGATCATCAGGCACGCGACTGGCGTACGGATCGTATTGCCTATGATTGGAGCTTGCTGTATACTCCTCTACCCAAAACCAAGCCAATGATCGCTACTGTGGGTAGCCTAGGTTATGGTTTTAGAGTGCTTCTGTAAGAACGGGAGGTAACGAAAATCCAGAGACGGTTCAACTTGTTTTTTGCGCAATACTTAGCATATCAAATTCCAGGCATGAATAATATAACACGAACAATAAGCTTTCTCTTTTTTGTCCTTTTACTAACGGCTTGTGGAAAGTGGATTGTAGGATCAAACCCACCAAATACGGTAAGCAACAACTACGACTATTTTTATAATACCGTAAAAGAGAACTATTCTTTCTTTGCAGAAAAGCAAGTCAAGTGGGATTCTCTGGATCAGCTATACCGCCCCCTGATCAATGATAGCCTCAGTAACGACTCGCTGTATAGCATACTTTCTACGATGCTTTTTGAGCTCAGAGATGGCCATGTAAACCTTTATGTCAATAATGACCGCTCCCGCAATGCGGATTGGTATCTCGATTATCCGGCCAATTTCAATCGTGGATTTATCAACCGACAGTACTGGAAGACTGATTACCAAACCTCTGGGGCTTTAATCAATACTTGGCTGCCTGATTCTATTGGTTATGTCTATTATGGTTCTTTCCGCGCTGGTTTTTCAAAAGGTAATCTCGACTATGTCCTCAACCGTTTTGCCAACGCGAAAGGACTAATTATTGATGTCCGCGAAAATGGCGGTGGTTCCATGAGGAACGTTTTTCGGTTGATGGAACGATTCATTCCTGAGCGCACCTACTTCGGAACTATGCAATACAAAACAGGGCCGGGCCCAGATGAATTTTCAACTCCTGATAGTGTTTTCCTTAAACCCTTGAAAGATTACCAGGCAATTGCTGAAGCCAAAGCAAAGCAGAAAAAGAAAAAAGGGAAAGAAGAGGACGACGAAGACAAAGAGGAGGAAGAAGAGGAAACGTCTAAAGAAAAGAAAGCCGGGCCGGGCCGATGGGCCGTAGCCGACAGTACGGGAATGATGCTCGACAAGCCTATTGTGGTCTTGATAAACAGGCACAGCTATTCTGCGACCAACTTTTTCTCGGCCTATATGTCTACGTTGCCTAATGCTACCCTTATTGGCGACCAGAGTGGCGGCGGCGGCGGTGTTCCTGTTTCCTTTGAGCTGCCTAATGGCTGGAAGTTTCGTGTTTCCGCCACTCGTACTTACCTGCCAGATGGTTATAATATTGAAAAAGGGATAGAACCAGACATTTACCAGACTACAGGTCCCGCAGAAGAACTGAAAGGTATTGATGCGATTATTGAAAAAGGGAAGGCCGTCATTTTAGAAAAAGTGGCAGCAGCCATCAGTGAAAAATAGACCATGCGTTATTTTATAGAACTCGCCTATAATGGCGCAGCTTATCACGGCTGGCAAGTACAGCCCAAACAAGTGTCTGTTCAGGAAACGATCACCCATGCACTGTCGTTGATTTTACGTTCCCCTGGGCTGGAAATCATGGGCTGTGGCCGAACAGATACCGGTGTTCATGCCAGTGAGTATTTTGCGCATTTTGATTTCGATGGTGAGTTTCCCAAAGGTTTTTTGTCTCGGCTCAACAAATTCCTGCCAAAGGATATTGCCATCCGGCGCATCTTTCCGGTTGCCGATGACCAGCATGCGCGCTTTGATGCGCATTATCGAGCCTACCAATACCACCTGACCTGGCAGAAAGATCCTTTTCGCCAAGACACCATTTTTCATCTTCACCGAGCGAAACACTGTGACCAAGCATTGATGCAGGAGGCCGCAGCATTATTATTGAAGTACGATGAATTCCTTCCTTTCTGTAAAACAGGCTCCGATGCTAAAACCATGCGCTGTGAGCTTTTTCGCTCGGAATGGGAATTCAATGAAGGAGAGTGGGTCTACCATATTGCGGCGAATCGCTTTCTACGAGGAATGGTGCGCCTGATCGTAGGTATGTCCATTTCCGTAGGAGAAGGTAAATTAACCATCGCACAAGTTCGCCAGGCACTAGATAAGCAAGAGCATCTACCCAAAAGCCTGAGTATTGCCCCCGAAGGACTTTTTCTGACAGAAGTTCGATATGCGTTTTTGGAAGCCTAGGTATCAATACAGACTTCTTCCGTCCTGCGAGAATATTCTTCCCCATTGGTGAGCGCCAAAGAATAACAAACGGTAATGTTGGGAGCCAACCCTGATTGCACAAAACTAGTGCGTTCAAGCGGTAGCGTGAGGAGGAGTACGCCATTTCTGAATACACCAACACCATTGATAGAAGGGTTCGCTGTATAATCATAATTGATAGCGTAAGTAACCCTTACTTCTCCCACTCCATCGTACGGAGTGCTCAGGATGGTTATTATATCAAACTCTTCGTCAAGTAATTGATTTTCCGGCAATGCGATGACATCATCTACACAGGAAGAAAGTAGAACCGAAGCCCCAAAAAATAGAATAATTCTATACATGATTAGAAGTTAAACTTGATATTCAAAGCGAAGCCGCTGTAGGCAGGAACAATATCCAAAGAGTGAATCGTTAAAGAACTCTCAGGGGAAAATATCGGTTTCTCCAATTGAGTTTTATTGATCTTCCGGAGCAGCCTGTAAGTAAAATACGAGGAGCCAATGACCAGCGGAATACCGATCATCCTTTTGTTATAAAGTTGCTTTTTTCTATTTTCGTGATCTTCCGCTAAGGCATTGTATTGCGCAGCATACATAGCTCCTTCATTTGCATTAATCGCATTGGCATACAATCCTCTTACGGTAGTCAAATTCCCTTCAATTTCGTCAATTTTATTCATTGCGCCGCCGTCAATAACATACCACAATGCTACGCCATTCACTACCGGGAAAACCGTATTATAGATAATTGTTTTTAACCTAGAAGCCCGATATTCATCGTAAACAACCTTATAGTCTTTATAGCGCTGGCTTTGCTTAACCAAACCAAATTTAAAGACATTCCTTCTATTAGCCTTAACCTGAATAGTATCTATAAATAGCTCGAACTTGGGGTTGGAAACTTCAATAATGTATTCCTTCTCTGGTAATTCTAACTCGAGGTAAGTGATGCCTTCATAAGTCTCACCATTGAGTCTTAACGTAGAAGCCTCAGGGGCTATATAGATTTCAACGGGGATATTTTGCCCTAAAAGAGGGTTGGCAAAACCCAGAAATAAGAGCATGAAAACATTAGCAATAAGTGTCAGGGGTTTCATTGTAGCGCGTTTTGAAAACGTATCTTTTACTTCTTAAATGTCAATCTCAGTACCGAACAAGCGGCATTTTTTGCAAAACGATCCTTGTTTACGCCTACTAGTACATCTAACCAATTTTCTTTAGCTGGCGTACCGATGATGAGTAAGTCGTATTCAGCAGAAGCTTCAGATAGCGCCTGTACAGGGTCTGCCGATACTTCTACTCGAAGTTTCGCAGGAGAGGCACAGGAACTTAGCAAAGCTTGAGATTGGGCTTCTAGTTCTTGCAATTCTTCTTTGGTCGCTTTGGGCATAGTAACCCTCATTAGCGTTAATTCAGCACCATAAAACTGCGCGATCCGGTCACAAGCCTGAATAAATTCTGGATTCTGCCGACCGGGGCGAATAGCCACTACGATGCGGCGGATATAGCGGACGCCATTATCAAGGAAAAGGGCAAAATTACTGTCGATATGGGTAAGTAGCCAGCCCATAGGGTTACGCACAAAAATACTATTGGCTGTTTGGCGGCCATTCCAACCAGCGACCAACCAACGGCAATGGGTCTGCTCACTAATATCCTGAATGGTTTGTACCAAATCGTGCGTGACCGCAGCATCAAAATCAACGTCAATAGACTGCTCTCTTGCCATGACACCAATCCGGCGGTTGAGGGCATTCACTTTGGGGTCATCATCCAAGACATCTGCCAAGCGAGTCTGGTCGGGCACTTCACGTAAATGAACGACCTGAACCTTATTCCCCTGGGCAAGTGCTGCGGACATTTCCACCAGCATTTCAGCCGAACGTTCGGCACCAAAAAGCGGTGTAACGGTACGGACATTCGTGGCGAGTGCACCATCAAGGTTAGCTGCGTTTTCTTGCCCAGTATCCAGGGCATGTTGTCCGGCAGCTTTGGGAGCATTTTGCCGGCGGCGATAAAGCAAAAATGCTGCCGGGCGATGGCCATAAACCTTTAGTACACCACTCCGTTGTACTCTCGATTTTCCGTAAAGGTAAAAGGTAATTAACCCAGCAGTAATGATAACAACTGCGCCCAGAAGTGCCGACATACCCAAAACATAGAGTAATCCCATACCGGAAAGAATTCCGAAGATCTGCATCCATGGGTATAAAGGAGATCGGAATTTAGGTTGATACCAAGCTACCGATGTTTCTCGTAAAACAATGACGCAAAAATTCACCAAAATAAACATCATCACCTTGAAGGCACTGGCTAGTTTGGCAATTTTCTCTACTTCCAAAAAGATAATAACCAATGCCATCATTCCACAAGTAAGGACAATTGCCAGGATTGGGGTCAAGTACTTTTGGTGTACTTTGCCTAGTAGCTCCGGTGCCAACCGGTCGCGGCTCATAGCAAAAGGGAAACGGGAAGCCGCAAGTACGCCACTATTGGCCATAGAGATCAGCGTAATCACCCCCAAAACGGCAGCAGCAATGCCGGCCCAGTGTCCCATTACCTTATCTGCAAGGGTATAAACGGGGTGCAAATCAGTGCTAAATTCCTCGATAGGAATATTCCCTACCATCGCGAAACTTACCAACGTATACAGTGAAGTAACGATCACCAATGAAAGCAACATCGCTATAGGAAGGTTACGCCCAGGGTTTTTTATCTCTTCTGCAATTGCTGCAACTTTAGTGACACCAGCGTAAGAGACAAAGACAAATGCCGTGGCTGCATATAAGCCCATATTCCCATTTAAAAAGGCAGGCTGTAGATTTGTTGGTTGTACAGAAATTACTCCTCCAAAAATCAGTGCTATCAAGCCTATAATACTAACACTAACGATGACGAGCTGGGCTTTGCCCACCTTTTTGACGCCCAGAACATTGAGGCAAAGAATGAGTACCAAGCTAATTAAAGCGACCGATTTTAGCGGTACTTGGGCCAGCACAGCCAGATAGGCGCCAAACCCTACAAGTGCAAAAGAGCTTTTAAGCAACAACGACAACCAAAGACCAATACCGGAAATGGTGCCCATCACCGGGCCGAAGGCACGTTCGATATACACATAGGTACCACCAGAAGTAGGCATCGCCGTTGCGAGCTCCGACTTGGATAAAGCTGCAGGTAAAACACAAATACCTGCCAATAAGTAAGCCAACCAGATAGAGGGGCCCGTTTTGGCCGCCGCAATTCCAGGCAAAACAAAAATGCCACTTCCTAGCATCCCCCCTATTCCAATAGCTACTACGTAGGATAAGGATAATCGGCGTTCAAGTTTTTTCATTTATGAGTAAGGTCTCGTTGTTAGGCCAAGATTTGGCTCCGCTTTAATCACCATGATACGAAAAAAAACGGCAGCCAAATAGAATAGTTGAGCAAGCTGCGAAGAAAACATTAGGGCGGTGCGTCACGCCGCTACTTTTTCTTATAGCAGAAAGAACGCAAAAGTAATAGTTCCAAATAAAAACAAGGCAAATAAGACTCAGTAGGAAATACTTAAAACAAAAAAATTGAAGTAGGTAAAGCCTTTTCCTCTCCTCTTAGTGACGGAAAAACTTATTCCCGTCAAAATCTTGCCGTACATTTAGAGAAAAATAAACAACATGCCCGCTTTTAGATTGGCCATACCTTTTATTTTGCTGCTCGGCCTCGGCATTTACCTCACTATAGAGGTGGATACCAGTTGGTCTTTGCTCATGATCGCCATGGTGGTGATACTGGTCTCGTTCTATGTGCTTGCGCCCCAGATCAACTGGTGGTGGTGGCAGCGTAGCCCGCCTGATCTGCCTACGGAGATGGCGCAGTTTTTGTCGGAAAAATCACCGTTTTACCAGCAATTATCGGAACAGGAGCAACGGGAGTTTCGGCGGCGGGTGTTTCTTTTCAACGAAGGCTCTGATTATAAACCGCAGGTACTGGAATCTATTCCCTTGGATGTAAAAGTGATCATTGCGAGTGTGCCAGTGACGATGACCTTTGGGCAGGAGGAGTTTTTGTTTACGAATTTTGAGAACATCATCATTTATCCTCACCCGTTTCCTTCGCCTCAGTACCAAGAGCATTTCCATATTTCGGAAATCTACGAACCGGACGGCGTGGTTATGTTTTGTCTGGAGCATGTGTTGCGCGGTTTTGTAGATGCCAAACAGTACCTCAACCCGGCTTGGTACGAATATGCTCGTATCTTCCAAAACACTTATCCTGCTTATGATTATGGAGATTGGTCATCGGTAAGCTGGGAGGATTTGCAAGGCATCAGTGGTTTTTCTCAAGAAGCGCTAGAGCGCTGGATTGGCCTTCCCGAACTGGATCTGACTGCTATGGGCATTGCCTTTTACTTTATCTATCCTCAGCAATTTAAGCAGAAATTGCCGGAGCTTGATCGTGCTCTTAACTTGGTTTTTAAAACTTCTGTAGTCTAAACGTGCATCTAAAAAACAAGTAACCCTTCCCTATTTTTAATAAAAAAATTCTCTTAGCCATGATACACCACAACTTACCTTACCGCAGCCTTCTACTCACCGCTTTCGTGCTGATGTTCTCCTTCTCTTGGGACAGTTGTTCGCGTAACCCTGTTACTGGCAAGAATCAACTCATGCTGATGTCTGCCGGGCAAGAGCAAGCCATGGGAGACCAAAACGATCCGGCTATTGTGGCGGAGTTTGGTTTGTACCAAAATGACGAAATGCAACAGTTTCTCAATGCCAAAGGGCAGGAAATGGCGGCTGTTTCTCACCGGTCTGACCTTAAATTTGAATTCAAACTATTGGATTCTCCTGTAGTTAACGCCTTTGCTTTGCCAGGGGGCTACGTTTACTTTACCCGCGGCATCATGGCGCACTTCAACAACGAAGCACAGTTTGCCGGGGTGCTAGGGCACGAAATCGGCCACGTTACGGCACGGCACTCCGCCCGCCAGTACAGCCGTAGTATTTTGGCGCAAGTGGGCTTAATTGCCGGGATGATTCTCTCTCCTGAGTTTGCCCAATTTGGCAATGAAGCCAGCCAGGCCATGCAGCTTATGTTACTTAAATATGGCCGGGATGCAGAAAGCGAATCCGATAAGCTAGGGGTTGAATACTCTTCTGAAATTGGCTACGATGCCCACCAAATGGCCGGCTTTTTTGCTACCCTCGATCGCCTGAGTGGTGGCCCAGAAGGACGCCTGCCTACCTTTATGTCTACCCACCCCGACCCCGCTGACCGCAACGTAAAAGTGGGGCAGCTTGCCGATCAGTGGCAACGGCGCAATGACGGTGGCCCTTACGAAGTAGGCCGCGACTCGTACTTGCGTATGATCGACGGACTGATGTACGGCGAAGATCCTCGTCAGGGTTTTGTGGAGAACAACAACTTCTATCATCCTGAGTTAAAATTCCAGTATGCCATCCCCAGTGGCTGGCAGACGGCCAATACCCCACAGCAAGTACAAATGGCACCCGAAGACGGTAAAGCAGTCATGATGCTACAACTGGGCCAAGGGGCTTCACTAGAAGCTGCGGCTCAGGCTACTGCCGAAAAATACCAGCTGCAAACAACGGGCAGCCAACGCCGCACCGTCAACGGCCTTTCCGCGCTGGAAGTGTACGCAGACTTGGTGCAGGAAGGCCAAGATGCCAATGGACAAACCGTTCAGCAGGTTTTGAAAACCGTCTCTTACTATATCCAGTATGGTGAATACATTTACCATTTCCTAGGCCTGTCTACCGAACAGGATTTTGCTTCCTACCGGGGCCGCATGCTATCGACGATGACGAGCTTTGGCAGCCTTAGCGACCCCGACAAACTGAACCGCCAGGCAGAACGTATCAAAATCGAAACCCTCAGTCGTGATATGACACTGCGCGAGGCTTTTTCTGCTTACCGCCAACCCAGCGACCGCTTAGATGAATTGGCTATCCTCAACGGCATGGAGCTTACGACTCGCCTGAAGAAAGGAACGCTCATCAAGACGGTAGCCACGCCTGACGGGCAGGGACAACGGTAGATTTTAGAGGTGGGGTGGATGAAAACCGGCTGCAATGAACGAAACTAAAATTTTTGGAAATCCAATTCCACTCTATCTTCTAGCCATTGCTTTCGGATTATGGGTTTCTGCGGAGGTTGTTAGTAGTAAATTAATGGTTGTTTTGTTTGGCATCTATTGCCTTGGACAAGTTGTAACTATGCAAATAGTCAGGTTGACATCAACGAGTATGTCTTTTCGAGACAATCTTTTGAAAACTAAAGTTGAGATTGATTTTGAAAAGACTCTTGTTGATAAATATTCTCTTGAACTACTTGACGAAAATAATCAAAAGACCTATGAGTTAAGCATCGAGTTTGGATTCGAGGCAGACGATCTATTTGTCAAAAACAATCAAGGCGAAATTATCTTTACAACGGATTTGAATAGCTTTAGGATATTTAAGTTTATCCAGTCACATTACATTAATGCCTCACCGCAATCTCATCAATAGCCGCGGCTAGCTTGCGGTCTTTTTCGGTAACGGTATTACCCGCATCGTGTGTATTCAGACGAAAGCTAACCGTATTGTAAACGTTCGACCAATTGGGGTGATGCTGTTGTGCCTCTGCTACAAAAGCTACTTCTGTCATAAAGGCGAAAGCCTGGGTAAAGTTTTTGAATTTGAATGTTGCCCGCAGCTCGTTATCTTGTTCTGTCCACATAACTTGTTCTATTTATTCTCTCAACACTTAAGCCCGGAAAGATGTTGAATAACTTTAGAGCTTGTTGGGGGATTTTGCGAACTGATTTTCAACGAATTACGGTTCTGACTAAGAAATTAAAGCCGAGCTTAGCGGGCTAAGTAAGGGTTTCATTTCGACGACAGGTTCGTAAATCCTTGAAAATAAGGAAGCATTAACCATTTTCTTCCCTCTAATTCAGGATTTTTGTTTCCCACCAAATAAAATTTCCCGACAAGCTCTTACTTTTGCAAAAAAGAATAACAGCTCATGGCCTTAAAGGAATCCAATATGCTCCCACTCGGGACAAAAGCTCCTGAATTCACCCTACCTGATACCGTAAGTGGAAAAACCCTTAGTCTACAAGACATTGCAACTGACAAAGGAACGGTTGTCATGTTTTTGTGTAACCATTGCCCTTACGTGATTCACATCAACGAAGAGATTGTCCGTATTGTCAAAGATTATAAAGCCCAAGGCATTGGCTTTGTGGGAATCAGCTCCAATGATGTGAACAACTATCCCATGGATGGACCAGAGCTCATGACAGAACACGCTAAGACAGTAGGCTACAATTTTCCTTACCTCTATGACGAAAGCCAGGACGTAGCCAAAGCCTACGACGCGGCTTGCACCCCCGACTTTTATATCTTTGACGGAGCGCAGCAACTCTACTACCGAGGCCGTATTGACAGCTCTCGCCCCGGCAATGACTCCCCTCTTGATGGCAAAGATCTGCGCCAGGCATTAGACGATATGCTTGCCGCGAAGCCTGCCCCTGAAAAGCAATATCCAAGCGCGGGCTGTGGTATCAAGTGGAAGTAGTAGTGGGTACGTTGTGCTAAGTACGAAGTACCTTGTACCCGATACCTAAAATAATCACTATTTTTGCCCCCTGTGGAAACAAAAGACTTAAAAACCGAAGAATGGGAGATGAATTTCGAATGGTTACGCATTCGTCATTTCCTCAAAGATCGCTTCCAAAGGGAGGTGTTGCCTGATCTTAATGGTATCCTTTTTTTGATTGGTATCCAGGAACTGGGGCGCTGGCAAGAGAAGTTTAGCAAAGAAGAAAAACAGGACCTGATGCACATTGCTACTTGTCGCTTGTTGGGCTATTATGGCTACTACGAGTTTGCAGGGCGCGATGCTGATGGTTGGCCCCATTGGGAGCTGGTGCGTAAAATTCCACCCAATAACCTTAAAGAACAAGAAATCCTTTTCAAGCAAGGAATTATCCGCTACTTCAAAGAATGGGAAGCGGAAACGGCTTCGCTTAAAGAGGACAGTAGTAAATAAGCTTTAAATTCGAATACTGATGATGACAAGACTTTTCTTCGCCCTGTTGATATTGGCTACCCTGAGTGGCTGTAACAATGATGGAAATACCTACGCCCTGATCTCTACCAATATGGGAGATATGAAGGTAAAACTCTATAACAGTACGCCTCAACATCGTGACAACTTCATCAAGCTGGCCGAAGAAGGCTTTTATGATGGCACCTTGTTTCACCGCATTATTGCAGGGTTTATGATCCAGGGCGGTGACCCAGACAGCAAGGATGCTCCTGCTGGTCAATCTTTAGGAATGGGTGGCCCTGGTTATACCATTCCTGCAGAAATTGGAGCTTTGCACCTGACAGGAGCATTGGCTGCTGCTCGGACTTCTAACCCAGCGAAAGCCAGCTCGGGTTCTCAGTTTTATATCGTACACGGCAAGCCCGTAACTGACATGGAATTGGATCAAATTGGCCAGCGTGCTGGTCGCCCTTATTCTGATATACAACGCGAGCTTTATAAAGAGTTGGGCGGTACGCCACAGCTTGATTTTGAATACACCGTCTTTGGGGAAGTTGTTGAAGGCTTCGAAGTAATTGACGCTATTGCTAAGGTAAGCACCAACCCATCGGCAGGAAATCGCCCTCTTGAAGACGTCAAAATGACGGTAAAAATCCTGAACTAATGCATAAAGTTATTCTCTATTTGGCTGCCCTGTTATTGGTTGGCAGCTGTGCCCGCCCAATTGCTGATTTTTCAGTGCCAACAGAAGATATTGCCGCTGCGAAGACATTGACTTTTAGCAATGAACCGGAGGAAGGCCTAACCTATTTCTGGGATTTTGGCGATGGACAAACATCTACAGAAGTTTCACCTGAACATCGTTTTCTTGGTTCTGGAACCTATACCGTAAAACTTACGGCTACCGACGAGAAAGGGAAAACAGGCACGAAAGAAAAAAAAGTAACGGTGCTGGCACCAGAACGTTGCCTCGTACTTATTCAGACCCCAATGGGGGATATGTTGGCCGAAATCTATGACCGCACGCCGTTGCATCAAGACAATTTTGTCAAGATGATTGAGCAAGGATATTACGACAGCCTACTTTTTCATCGCGTCATCCAGGGTTTCATGATCCAGGGGGGCGACCCAGATAGTAGAAATGCTGCTCCGGGCAAAATGCTGGGCTCTGGTGGCCCTGGCTACACCATAAAGGCAGAGTTTGTCGATTCACTGGCACATGTCAAAGGGGCCTTGTCTGCTGCTCGTACCAACAACCCACAAAAGCGCAGTTCAGGTTCTCAGTTTTACATCGTACAAGGTAAGCCTGTAAGTGAGCAAGACCTCAACAATAAAGAAGGTGCTGCGAGATTTCGTTACCCATCTTACGTACGGGAGGAATACCTGAAAATGGGAGGTACGCCTTTTCTTGATCAGGAATACACCGTCTTTGGCCAGGTCATTGAAGGATTGGACGTCATTGATCGGATCGCGGCAGTAAACACAAATGGACAGAATCGCCCAAATGAGGATGTATGGATGGTCATTAAACTCATTCGCTAACAGTATCGTATGAAAGATAATATTATTCTAGGTGTAGACATAGGAGGTACCGGTATCAAAGGCGGGCTTATTAACGTTGAAACCGGTGAGATGATTACCGAACGCCACCGCTTGGATACACCCCAACCGGCGACGCCAAAAGCTGTAGCGGCTACTTTTAAGCAATTGGTAAAATTCTTTAAATGGAAAGGCCCGATTGGGGTTGGTTTTCCTGCAATTGTTAGCCATGGTGTAGCGCTAAGTGCCGCAAATATTGATGCCAGCTGGGTTGGCACCAATATTGCCAAATTACTCGGTGAGTCTTCCGGTTGTCACGTTTATGTGCTTAACGATGCAGATGCTGCTGGTGTAGCATCAATGCGCTTTGGTGCAGGCAAAGGTGAAGAAGGAGTAGTGATGATGCTGACCGTGGGAACGGGTATCGGTTCTGCACTGTTCATTGACGGGCAGTTGGTCCCCAATACGGAACTAGGTCACTTGTTTCTTAAAAACAAGAAGGAAGTCGTTGAGAAAGCGGTATCCAAAGTAGCACGTAAAGAAAAAGAACTCACGTGGGCTCAATGGGGTAAAATTTTCAATAAGTACCTCCTGCATTTGCAACGCCTGTTCTCTCCAGACCTCATTATTATCGGAGGAGGAGGTAGCAAAAGCTTTGATGAATACAAAGACGAATTGACCGTAGATTTCCGTGTAAAACCTGCGGGTTACCTTAATAAAGCTGGAGCTGTAGGTGCTGCCTGGTATGCTTGGGAACAGGAACAAAAGGCGAAGTAGCCCTATCTATGCCTAGAAATTAATGCGGTAGCTCAGTATTGGAATAAATTCCAGCTGATATCGCGTGGTGATTTCTCCCAAATAACGATCATAATAATCATAGGCGGTATTCTGCTGACCACTCCAGTTTTGGATATCTAGCGAAAGCATAGAATTCCACGTTGCATGGTTTTTTTGGTAGTAAATCCGTAAATCCGTCCGAAAATAGGCGGGCAATTGATTGGAGAATCCTGCATCGTAATCGAAGACCGTAGTTCTAGCAGCTTGCGAAGCTTGGAGTAATATCGGCGTTGAGCGTAAACCGCCATTCCAGCGTACTGCTACATTGAAACCAAAGCGATTGGTACGATCTAGTCGATCCACGCCACTCCATTCTTTACCAAAGGTGAGAGCTGTGGCAAAGTCTTGAGCAAAACGGGTTTTTACCCATTCGTCCTGCTCGTTGAGGTAGCGTGCATCGAACAAGCTCCCACTGAGGACGTACCACCAGCCCCCTGTAGCAAATTGTTGCAAACTAAGCTCAACTCCTTGAGTACGACCTTCTGTAGTCGCCGATGACTCTGGTAATATAATTTCCAATTGATTGATTGCTGAACGCGCTCCGGTACCTGCTATTTGAGTGAGTTCCTGATGGTAAACCTGAAGACTGACCTTGCGGCTATCACCTAATTTACGATTCCAGAACAAGCTGTACTGCCGAGCCTTACGAGCCTGTAGTTGGGGAGCGTAAGGAGAAGGAGCTTGGGTAGTGACGTTGTACTCTCCCCCGAGGCTGGTTGTTTTATTGGCCAGATAGCTAATGGCTAAACGAGGCTCGGAATACGTTTTTTCATCCAGCCAATTTAGGTAGGTTGTCGCTCGCCAGCCCAGTTGCAAGTTGAGTTTTTTGATTTGGTAGCGCCAATCCAAATAAGGACTAAGCACAACCCCATCACTGTCTCTTCCCGAAATTCCTTCGGAGCCGAGAGCAAACTCTCTGCTCACTTTTTGATCAAGATATAAACCTTCTATTCCAAAAGTGACACTACCAAAAGGCAAGAGTTTTCGGCGATAACTCAAGCGCAACGATGTTTTTTCTTGCTCCAAATTATCGTACTCCCGATTAGGCAAATCGCTGGCCACCGCCAAGCGGTTATTGCGAATACCTGACCAGGCACCCGATAGCAGCCAAAGTCCTTTGTTTTGCTGGGGTTGTTGCCAATTGAAACCGATAGTCGCCATTTTAGAATCAAAATCAATGGTGCTATAAAGGTCTTTCTCACTTTCCCAAGCTGTGGTGTCTTCTGACTGGATAAAGTCATTACTGCTCCTACCCATCATACCAAAAAGCTGAAAAGTGTTGCCTTTCTCTCCGGGGAAATTCAGCTTAAAGCTCAAATCTTGAAACCGAATATCTTCGTCGCCGAGTGGGACGCCCAAATCACTAAGTAGGCCAGTGAAGGAATAGCGATAGTTGATGAGGTAAGAACTAGCTCCCTCCTTAATTGGTCCTTCGGTTGCAATATCAAAACCGATGAGTCCGGCCTGAACGGTATGCTCTCGTTGTTCATTGTTTCCGTTGCGCAAGCGTAGATCTAGCAGTCCGGCCGTAGCGTTGCCATAGCCGGCAGGATAAGCTCCCAAGTAAAAATTAGCCTCTTCCAAAAGCTGTGCACTTAGCGCATTGACACCACCGCCACTCAGCGTACTGCGATCTGAAAAGGTACCAGCGTTGGCGGTATGGTTGGGGTTTATAATTTCGAGCCCTTCAAGCCGCCAGTGCATTCCCAGTGGCGACTGCCCACGAATGACGAGGTGATTAGCCTGATCATTGGCACCGCTGATCCCAGGATAGGCAGTAGCCAGGCGGGCCGGATCATTGAAGGTAGCAGGAAAACGCAGCGTTTCTTCTTGTGTAAGACGCAACAGATTGGGGCTGGCTCCACTTTGAGGGGATCGGCTGGCTTTGACCGTGATCGACGTCAGGCTGGTAGGGGCTTCCTGCAGCTCAATGTCTAGCACTTGCTCTTTACCTGTAGACACCAAAACCTCTGCCATCTCCAGTTGTTGGTACCCCAAAAAGGAAACCTCAATCGTATATCTCCCGGGAGCTAAATCCGTAAAACGGAAGTCGCCTAGCGTATCTGTATCTGTGCCTTTTTTGATGTTTTTGAGGTAAACTGTGGCCCCTGTCAGGAATTGCCCGTTATCGGCATCACGTACACTCCCTCGCAAGGTTGCCTGAGCATTTAGGCTGTAGCCTAAACAAAGAAAGAGCAATGACAGGAGGCTTAGCTGAATACTATGCGGCGTCTTGAAAAATCGAAAATGTTTACGTGTTACCATCATGGAGGCTTTTGAATCTCTCCACAAAGATGGGGCTTAGTAGGCGTAAAAAATAAATATCCCGCCCTATTTACATAAGTCATCCCGAATTTTG
>NZ_JBOEFX010000021.1:132841-180296 GCF_050633125.1 Lewinella sp. | reverse complement strand
AAATTCGGGATGACTTATGTTTCGCTTCTTTTGATGAGCAGCTACTGTGCCTGACAAGTTCTTATTTAGCGGTCTGCTTTGGAAGACTTATGGTGAATGTAGTCCCTTTGCCTTCTTCGGAACGCTTGACAAAAATTTTACCTCCGTGGTAATCTTCGATAATGCGTTTGGTTAAGCTTAGGCCCAATCCCCAGCCTCTTTTCTTGGTGGTGAACCCTGGCTGAAATACCCTTTTATGGTTACTGGCAGGAATGCCCTTGCCGGAATCAGTGATGTCTACAAAAACAAATTGACTATCTTCATAAACTTCAGCACTGATCTCTCCTTTGCTTCCCATTGCATCGAGTGCATTACGTAAGAGGTTTTCGATCACCCACTCAAATAGGGGTGGATTAATACCGACATTTTGTTGGTTCAATATCGGGTCAGGGAAATCAAATTTGACCTTACGAGAAGCCCGCCGTTGCATATAGTCTTTGCACTTTCCTAACTCTTCATAAATATTTACCTGGTCCAACTTAGGAACCGAACCGATCTTTGAGAAGCGATCAGCGATCAATTCCAAGCGCTGTACGTCGTTGCGTAGCTCTTCTACAATCTCCATGGTTTCCTCGTCTTCAGGGCGAAGAATTTTTAGGTGTTCAATCCAGGCAACGATGGCGGAAATAGGCGTGCCCAATTGGTGGGCTGTTTCTTTGGCCATACCTACCCAAACGCGGTTTTGCTCTGAGCGACGAGAAGAATTAAGGCCTATGTAGCCGAAGACAATAAAGCCGCCAATCAGTAAAAATTGGACGACTGGAAAATAGCGTAGCTGTGTTAGTATTTTGCTTTCGCCAAAATAAAGGAGGGTACCGTAGCCTTCGATGGGTTCTGCTCCGTCTTCAATAAGCTCCTGCATTTTTTTCTGCAAATAAACCTTATTGGTATCGCGTTCTTCGCTGCCCCAGTTTGCCCCCCAATCTACTCCGCCACTTTCGTTCACGATGATAACAGGGATCATCGTATTAGAAAGTAGAATCTCCGAATGTAATGTATAATCACAGTAATCCTGCGCTTCATTATCCCAAGTACTCAAGTCTTCTTGGGCAATGGCGTAAAAGCGGGTATTGTTTTGCTCTACAACGGCTAATCGTTCAGCCATATAGCTGGTGTACCAGATCGAAAAAAGGATAATCACCAAGCCTAAGATCGCGAGGTACCATTTTTGCCGTGATTTTCGCTGATAGATATCCATAGAAAAATATAAGTTAGAGTAGGAATTGGAAGAACAGTACGCAATATTAGGAACAGCACAAAAATAAGTGAACCGTCGTTTTTAAAAAAGCTGGCTAAGCGGTTCATTTTAAGCGTGTCAGCTATTTGAAAAACCTCAGAGACGGTTCACTTATTTTTTGCGCAATACTAGGACTTTTGGGCTAAATATTCAGCAACCCTTAAAGCTACGTTTTCCCTGATATTTTGGTAATAAATATTCATATCACCAACATGGTAATTTTTTGTCATCATTAACCAACTGCCAGGGAATTTGGGTTTCGAAGCCCATAATACAGGGCCGTGCACCTGGGCATCAGCTGCTTCTGGGCGTAGTTTTTCAAACGGTCGAATCACCGCACCATCGTTAAGGCTGGCTGGTGCGTAGGTGTCTTCCAGTGTCCAAGTCAAAGGATTGGTAACGACCACAGCGGGGTGGGTTTGGGTAGGTTCATAGCCTCGTTTGTAGGTGCGCCAAGCGGTATAGCAATTCAAATCGGTACTGTCTTGGCATGGCTCCAAAGTTGTAAAGGCTGTACTCAAGACAGGAATTCCTACAATGTAGGCAGCTACCAGCCGGTTGCTAAGTGGTTTGTCATCAAAAAACTCCTTCAGTAAACGAATTGCATGAGTAGTACCTTGGCTATGCGAGGCGATGATAATCGGCCGGTTTTGGTTGTGATTGGCCAGATAATAGCGAAATGCTTTGCGTACATCATCGTAGGCAAGGTCAAAAGCACGTCTGGCGCTTAGGGTATCTTCTGTGAAATAAGCATGCAAGTGTGCCTGACGGTAATAGGGCGCAAAGACCCGGCCGGAACCATTAAAGATACTAGCCTGGTATTGGATGGGGCTATCGTTGGTCCGTTCGTTGAGTTTTGCGTCTTTTACCGGGCCGTTCCACAGCTTGTCACCACGCTTGCCGGTATAAGTGGTAGGATGGAGGAAAAACACATCGACCTTGGCACTAGCTTGCTGGTTGGTGAGTCCGTCGGGTGTTTTATCGGCAGCATCTTGCCGCCAAGGCAATGCAGCCCAGTAACGATCCTGGCTATAATCAGGGGTCGTGGGTACCTGAGCTGATGAAAAGGGTTCACGCGGATGAACCTGGCAACTGGTCAAGTAAAAGAACAATAAAAAGGTACTTGAAAGAAGATAAAGGAGTTTCATTTGATTTTTTATTGCTGAACATTAGGGCATCGCAAGATGCTCAACGTTCTACATGTTGCTGTAGCCAATAGATTACCGAAGGGTACTGCAAAAAGAGGCGTAGTGATTGCAAAAATACACGCCCTCGCTGATTCTCAAAGATTAATCCTCAGAATGTTAAAGAGTAAGCTTAATTTAGAGACCAATAAAATAACGCTCACTATGAGATATCTATTACTACTATTAATTTTTACCATTACAACTTCTGCACTCTATTCACAAACAACAATGTCTGACGAAGAAGAAGTGGCACAGGTCATTAAAGCTTTGTTTGATGGTATGCGTACGGCTGACAGTACATCCGTTGCAGCCTTACTTCATCCAGATATTCGGATGCAGAGTGTCGGTTATGACAAAGAAGGGAAACCTTATATGCAACAAGGCAGCAGCCAGCGATGGTTGCAATCTATTGCTTCATATCCTGCTGGCACGCTGGATGAACGCCTATATTCTCAGGTCATAGAAGTAGATATGCCACTGGCTACGGCTTGGACGGAGTATAGTTTTTTCCTTAATGGAGAATTGTCTCATTGTGGTACCAATGCTTTTCAGATGTCCAAAACGGCGGAAGGGTGGAAAATCCACCAGGTGACTGATACCCGCCGTAAAGAAAACTGCACCGTGGAAGAACGCAGCTTGGCTGATAGTGTACACGCATTCGTAGATGCCTGGCACGTAGCTGCTGCCGAAGCCGACGAGGACACTTTTTTTGGCAGTATGTCCGCAGACGGCATCTACCTGGGTACGGATGCCAGCGAACGTTGGCCGCGAGACACCTTCCATGTATGGGCACAATTTGCCTTCGACCGCGAGTCGGCCTGGGCTTTCAAGCCGTATGATCGGGAACTTTATTTTAGCGACAACAACAAATATGTATGGTGGGAGGAAATGCTCGAAACATGGATGGGGCCATGCCGTGGCTCCGGCGTCGCTCATTTTGAGAATGGCCGTTGGCAGATCAAGCATTACGACCTCGCTGTAACCATCGACAATGATAAAATTGAAGGCTTTATAGAGTTGACTAAGGGGGAGTAGGGGCTGCACTCCGGCTACTGCGCCGTACCGCAGCTCAGGGCTGGACGTAGTAGCCGGAGTGCAGCACATTCATAATTTCCTTATCCTTCATTTACTTTAGCGAGGATATTGTCATAGAGTTTTTCACTTATCCTGAAACCCATTTTTTCTTTTAGATCCTTCATGTAAGGCTCAACCTTTGGTATTAATCCTTCTTCTTTTGCTAATACAAGAATACCTAAAAGGCCAATTATTCTAATTCCGTATGATCTTGCGATCCTTCTTCCTTTTGCCTCATCCATGACAAGAAAATCTGAATTCAGCTCAAGGGCTAATACGATCGCTTCTGATTCTCCTTTATCCAGCTTTTCTCTTAACTCCTCGTATAAATTCCGATTCTTTATCTCTACTATCTTTATCCAGTCATAGGAATCAATTACTTTTTTCTGCTTCGAAAGGGCTGCTAATTCTTTATATACTTCATTAGGGATTAATATTTCCCCATATAGCCCCTTCATTATCAGTAATAACTTTATTTTCAACAAGTTAGTTATTGCTGTTGTATCGCTCTTACTATTACCACTATTCTTTCATTTCTTTATATGCCTTAATTGAGTCAAGATCATCTAGAAAATCTTCATACTCGTACTTTATTAATACATCTCTCTTCGACATTTCCAATTGAAACGAAATCTGGTCAAGCCCCGCCATATTACGGGCTTGGCCTAAAGTTAATCTACCTATGTCATATAGGTGTACTGCGATTTCTATCAACAAATCGTCTGGCGACATCTTGGCATTCAACAACACATCTTCTCCTATTATTAATCCCATCTGCTCTATTGTTTTATATATAACAGCTCTTAGCCTACTAAAATAAGTCAATTTGAGTACTTTGTCAAATCGACTAAACAAAACAGATCCTAAGGGGCCAAAAATCAGTTGCTTGCATTAGCGTATTTTCACTAGCAGCAAGTTAAGCTAAAAAGCATTCTTTCATTAATACATCCAGTATGTTTTCTTATACCTAGGATACTATTTACCCGAAGGGTTATGCGGAATTCGGGGCTGGGCGCAGTGCCCGCCACCCCAGCAACGCAGACTAAGTAGAAAACCCTTGCTTAAGTGGCTTCCCAAATATATGCCCGAGTGGAACAAAGCTCTTGGCGGGCATTGTCGCACAGCCTAAGTTAGGCACCGTATATTACTACAACACCTTAGAATAAATCAACAATGTCATTTTCAATATTTATTTTTGTTTGGAGGGTAGTTTTCAATCTATCAATCTCTGCTTGAAATATTTTCTCACACCTAGGCATATAATCAGGTTCGATCTTTAAGTCAAAAGTCCCATCTCCATTATTCTTAACTGATTCAATATTGGAAATTGACTCTCCCCATATACTAAACAATTCTGTACCGACCTCCAATCCTCGCTCCATCCCCAACAGGTGAATCATATTTCCAATAATAAAGGTCGAGTTGACAAATGCAAATGCTCTTTCACTTTTGTCACCATCAAATTTATTCATCACTTCTTCAACAAAAAAATCTAAAAAAGGAATTACGATTTCTTCCGTAACAGCCTTTTCGTTCAATTCTCTTAACAATGACACAAAATTGAACAGTGTAAAATCCAATCTACGATCGGTATCGCTATGTACCTTGACATTTGTAAGCCTCGCAAAGACCTTCTCAAAGACCTTCTTTTTTGCTTTAGGTTCTAACTTAGAGATGAAAAGAGCAGCAAAATATTCTTGAAGTGATTTGTGTACAAACGTATATTCATAACCCTCTTTAGTCCAAATACACAGCGCTGACAATAGATCATCTATCAGTTTATCATTATCGAATTTAACTTCTTGAAGTTTACTTTTTATGAAATCAAACTTCTCATTACAATAATCACGGGTAAAGAGTATTTCTTCCTCAAAGAGTGATATGAAACAGAACATACTCATCACTTTATCAAATGTGCTCCTAGGTATGTTACTCTCTCGTTGGCGTTCATAACCTAATTTGGACAAACTATCGTGTGTATGAAATAGTACATCAATGACCTGGCTATAGAAAATGTTCTTCTCTTCAGGAATTGATGAATTACTCTGAAAGGTTAAAATGAACATCGAAAGCAGCAGTGGATTGGACAAAAACTCATTAAGTGGAGAACTTTGAACTGTTTCAATTGACTCAATAATCTTTTCGACTAACTCCTCTTCTTCAGCAGGAAGTTGTTTTTTTATATATTTCTTGATGTCTTCATTGCTAAGGCTAGAAATCTCATAATTTGCAAAAAGTGGTAATAATTCAATGTCCACAAATGGTCTGGACGTGACAATAAAACTATTTAGAGAATACTTTTGTACGAATTGATCTAACTCTGTTGTTAATCTCTGTCTCTGAGAACTAACCAATTCATCGAATCCATCTAAGAGAAAAACGAATCGGTCACTTTCCAGCATTTTTTTTATGACATTGTCGTTTACTCCAAGGTTGAATAGTTTAAAAACTCGATTGAAAACAAATGCTTCAAAGCTTTCTTGATAATTTGATAAGTGTCTCAATTTAATCAATACTGGAATCTTGTCCTGTTCCTCGATTGCCTTTACAAATATATATTTTAACATAGTACTCTTACCAGACCCCGCACTACCAAGAATGGTGATATACCTTTCCTTCTCTAATAATTCTTTAACGGTATTAAACACCCATGGATCTTTGTCAGAATTCAGAGTTTTGATTCCTTGCCTGTAATATATTTCTAAAAGGTTAACTGGCTTAACTCGGTGTAAAATAGTCTTAACAAAAAGACACCTTTCTAATGAAGAAACTTGATACTCTAAAATTCGATTACTGGCAACTTGATTAACCTGACCTCCAACCTCTGACAATAAAAGGTCGAATGGAGCTCTGAGTGTACCTACTAATTCAGTTAAGCTCATTTAGTATTTGGATTATGTTGTTTATCAAATATCGTAATTTATTAATGGTGCCTAACTCAAGCATATGCGCCGTGCCGGAGCTTGCGGAGGCATGGACGTATATGCAAAGATGGGCGCGAATTCTACCCTCTATTTCCTCTGCCCCATTCTACGCATTCTTCCTCGCATTTTCAATACCACATTGGTATTTAATCTATCCCATTAGGGGTGTATTTGAGTCACGCTTGGTTGTTCTAAATCATGCTTTCCAGAGGGAAACCACAATTACATTCTGAATATTTTATGCTTCGTCTTGTGCCTTTGCTGCCTTCATTTCATCAATTTTAGCGATCAAAGTGTTAGGAATATCATTGTCAGGATAATAATTATTGATTTGATAATCAACTTCTTTTGTAAATTCTTTTAAGTCCATGTCCAAAGAAAGATCTTTAAACATTGCCGTCAAACACGCTTCTTTTAGATTATTATTAGTTTTCCATATTTCAACTAAATCATTATTCATTAGTTCATAGTACATACTTGGTGCGGCCTCAAGAATTGCTATATACTCAATAATTAATTCTTCGATATTTTTATCAGCAGTTATTTGTTGAGTTCGAACCAGTTGTAGTCTACTAATTGTTAGACCATTTGATTGTTTCATTACGGCTTCCCAAAAGTCCAATTCTTCAGAGTGGCTCCAATTAAAGCCGTACCTGGAATCCCAATGTCCTGCGTTTATAGCCTTTCTAAGGATAATGATTGATTCTTCTTCTAGCTCTGTATATTCACTTATTAGCCTGAAGACAGATTCAAAATCATGTTTAGATAACAAGTGGTTTCTTATATTCTTTGCTTGAAGTGATAAGCTTGACTTTGAATTATATTCTCCTAATTGATAAAGCATTAATGATTCTGATTAATGAAGGGACTATTGAGTTAGCCACATTTTACGCATTCCTGTTCGCATTTTCAATATCCCAATTGGATATTTTCTCTGTCTCGTTAGGAAATAATTCGAGTCGCAGCTTGGGTGCTCTGTTAGGTATACATTCGAGCCGCACTTGGCGGTCCTTTATATATTCGCCCCGCAGGGACATCATCTCGCACAGCATTTTGTCAACATCAGGCTGGTTTTTGCTTTTCCTTGCGCCCATCTCGTTTTTATGCGCAATACTGATCAAACCTCTGGCCTATACAAACTAATGACCGCATTTACCTCTGCATCATTGCGCAGCAGTGGCTGCCAATCGAAGAGGTAAGTATGTTCTGGATAATAGTCCAGCAAGACCTCGGCTAGTTTGGCTAAAGCTTGTTGGCGTTGGCCACCGGCAAGCAAACAGGCGATATAACTGTACGCAATTTCGGCTTCGTATAAAGTCTCGTTGGCTTCTTCGAGCACCCTTAATGCATCTTGTGGCCTCAGCATTTCCAGGTAAAACCATGCGAGGTCGAGCCATAGTTGACTATTGTCTGGTGCTAGATCGAGCGCTACATCGTAGGCTTTTTCTGCTGCGTCGAAGTCATTGACAGAGAAAGCGGCTTCGGCCAATGCCTGGTAATAGTTTTCGTCTTCGCCGTTCATTCGAATAGCTTTACGAAAGAAACTCAATGCGACAGCCCATTTTTCCTGGGCAGCATAGCATTCGCCAATCTTAAAAATCACTTCATCATTGTGCGGCTCAATACGGGCGGCTTGCTCAAGGTAAGCAATAGCCGTTTCGTGCTGGTACATTTCATGGTAGCAACTGCCCATACGAAGCAGTAAGTCACCATCGGTGCCAAACCGTTCGGCCATCTCATTATAGGTCTCAAGCGCTTTATCGGGCTGATGGTTTTCGAAGGATAGCTCAGCGAAGTCGAGGTAAGCGTCTTCAAAATCAGGGTCAGCAAGGAACGCGTACTCGTAGGCTTCCAACGCGTCTTCTGATTTTCGCAAGTACGCGAGGGCTTGCCCCAGGTAATACCAGGCATAAGCATTATAGGGATCTTCGTCAATAATCTTATTGTAAAGCCCACAAGCTTCTTCATGCTTGCGGCAGAAGTCCGTGCAAAGGCTCACTCTTTCCAGGGCTCGTTCATTGGTCAAGTCGGCCTCTAGGGCTGCTTTTAGCGCGTAGAACATGTGCTCGTATTGCCCTTGTCGTTCGTAGGCTATCGATTCAACCAGTAGTATTTCACTCAGGTCTTCCGCACTTGCCTGCAATTTATAGGGAGCCAAGCGTGCTAATCCTGCCTGGTTTTTTCCGGTGCGGATAAATGCCTCTGCTAAGAGCAAATTGAGTTCAAAGTCACCAGGAGCAAAGGTAAGGGCGAGCTCTAAAATCTCGAGCGCCTGGGTATGTCGATTGGTATAGATTAAAAGCTGGGCTTGCTGTACATAAAAATCAGTAGAGAACTTGTATTGTTCACAGGCAAGACGAGCGACTGTGAGGGCTTTTTCAAACTGTTCTTCGTTCTGATAGTATTCTATTAAATCATGATAAGCTTCAACATCCAGAAAAGCAGTGGACTCGCCTGTTTCGTAGGCGGTTACCAAGTCAACAATCCTGGTGTCCCAATCATCTTTTCTTCGTCTATTCATATCTTTGTGTTGGACTGGAATCAATCTTGTAGCTTACCTCTCGGGGCTTCCTATATTATACGTAAGAAAGCAGCTAATTTGTTACAAAACAAAGCAAAAGAAATGAATCATTCCATACAAGATACAAAAGTCTGGTAGCTATCCGCCATTACTTCTGCCAGATTGTTGTCGGCGATCTCGAATTTGACGAAGTAAATCTCTTTTAAATTCAGTTTCTGCTTGGGGCAACAGCATAAGTTTACGCGCCGGAACCTTGGTCTTTGCGTCAATGTAAAACTGGCGTTTTAGCTGTAACATGGCTTCATCTAGCTCGAGTCGGCGTAAGATTAACTGCTCGGCTTCGGCCTCCGTCGTGGGCCGCGACCTTTCTGTGCGGAAAGATTTTTTGAGACTTGCTTTTTCTTCCTCATATTCATTAAACACCTGCCAAAAGTGGGCGGCTTCTGTGCTGTTTAGTTTTAGACGTTGGGTGATATAAGCCGCACGCTGCGCACGAATCTGATCATTCTCCGGCACCCAGTCACCATCTTGTGCCAGGATACTCAAAGTAAGTATTACGCAGCATAGCAGGAGCGATAGTTTTTGCATTATCATAACTTTACTGTCGTTTTTTATTAAATATTTTCATCAAAAAAATCTGAAACGTCCATCTCGTCCAACCAGTCTTCTGCTTCCAGGTATTCCTCAATGGCTTCTGTGCTGATACCATTGCCTGGAACCATTTCGTTCTCGGCCTCAATAGCAGATGCAGCTAACAGGTCTACCTCAAAATCGTCGAGGTTACTCGCTACGTAATCCTGAAGGTCTTCTGTCGAAATACCACTCCAGTCTGGTTCCACAGATGCAGCGGTCAGGGTATTTCCAGAATTTGGATACCAGGACCAGTAACCCACTGCAAGTAGGACCGCCGCCGCTACGGCTATCCGTAAAAAGCGATTCAAACGAACAACCTTACCAATTTCTGGCTTAGTGGTGGCGGCATCCAGTACCTCGCCAGTCAACTGTTCAAGATAGCCTGACGGGAGTTCCCATTGCGGTACTTTTCCTTGTTTTTCTAACAAGTATTCCGCTTTTTGTTCGCGGAGTTCTTGCCTGATATTTTTTTGCTCTTTCATCTTAGTATTGCGCGGAAAATAAACTGCGATTTAGCTTCACTGCTTCTTCGAGGTTTCTCAATGTTTTCAAAGTAGTTAAAACGCTTTAAGTGAATCGCTCATTCAACTAGTTTGAAAACAACCACGTAATAGTGGCGTAACCAAATCGCTTTTTATTTTCGTGCTGTTTCTTATTTACTTAATTGGGCTTCAATTTTCTTAACTGCATGATGGTAACTGGCTTTCAAAGCTCCCACCGAAGTGGTAAAAATGTCGGACATTTCCTGGTAGCTTTTTTCTTCAAAATACCGCAAGCTGAACACTGCTTTTTGCTTTGGCGGCAATTGGGCGATAGCTTGATCCAATCGCTCCCGCACGTAGGCGCCATCCATGTGTAACTCTGCGCGAGCTTCGGGCAATACATAATCATCATTGCCGGGGCTCACAAATAAACGCCGCTGTCTTTTTCGGCGTTCCAAAAAAGTGAGTGCTTCATTGGTAGCAATTCGGTACAACCACGTATACAACTGGCTGTTGCCCTGAAATCGCTCGATACCTCGATAGGTTTTCACCAAAGCGTTTTGCAAAACATCATTAGTATCCTCGTGGCTATGCACCATGCGGCGAATATGCTGATACAACCGATCGCCATAGGTATTCACCAACAGTCGGAAGCCTCGCTCTCGTTGGGCGGGTTCTTGCATAAGACGCAAAATTTCCTGATCAGTATCGGCTGGCAGCAATATTAACAGCTTTTGGGTTTAATAGACTTGATGTTTCTATATAGTACCAGAAACTTGGACTTCTGAGTTTCGTTTAAGTTTAAAGGTAGGCTTCGTTTTTTATCAAGCTATACGTTTTTCTATAATGTATTCGTTTATTTTGCCGAACCCTATTTAGAGCAAGTCCCAAACATGCTCTTACTCCTGGTACCAAAATAGTATAGCATGAACAAACTTCTTATTTTACTACTGCTCGGCAGTTTCTCCATCTGGCAGCCTTTGACTGGCCAAGATTATTATACCGCTTTTGTAGGCTCTTTTGTAGAAGTCCGGCCTCAGGATTTTTCTAAAATCCGTTCATTGGGCTTTCTTTACGTACAAACAGGCGAAGGCAATTTACAACAAGTTTTTCTTGGGCAGTACCCCAAAATCACCGCAGCAGAAGAGATTGTGGAAGCATTACAAGCCGAAGGTTTTACAAGTGCCCAGGCCCTTCCGGGGAAATATACGCAAGGTATAGACGTGCCTGTGATCCAGATTGCTACCCGTTATTCGAGTAAAGTGATCAACTGGCAAGATTTGAGCAGGGCCGGTTCTCTGAATGTGTTATTGGCCGATGGTGCCGTAAAAGTACTGACAGGCACCTTCCCCGATGTGGAAACAGCCAAAGCCCAACTTCCTCGTATCCGTAGCCTAGGTTTCGAAGATGCTTTTGTGAAAATGGTCAATAGTGGCCGCCTATTACCCGTAACCAATTTAGCTACAGGTATCAAAGAAGATCTTATTCCCTTGAATCTTTCGGATCAAAGTACGGTTTCTCCAACAGATACACGCGGGCCAGGAACACCTGTCCGCCCAGAAGAAATGGACGTTTCAGAGAGTGGTATTATTACCAAAAATCCACCTACTGTTCCTCGCCCCAACACTCCTGATGTTTCTGCTCCGTCCACGCCTACCAACAATCCAACAACATCTCCTATTGAGCAGCCAGTAAGTGTGGTAAGCTCAGCTGAGGAAAAGCCTGTGTCTCGCTTGCCAGAAATTAGAGGTAATGTAAAACGAAATTCCGTTATAGCATTACAGCGCGTGCTCAAGAATAGCGGTTTCTACCAAAGTAGCCTTGATGGTTATTATGGCAATGGTACCACCCAGGCCTATGAACAGATGCGCACGCAAGATTTTACGGTACGAAAGTACCAGCAGTTGATTCCTTTTTACCAAAATGTGAATACGACTAAGAAGCAAAATGCGCTGCAGCTAGCGATTCGTGAACTGCCTTATGACCCCAACGCGCCGTTAGTGATTGAAGGCGATCAAACAGCGATAGGGTTGGCTTATCAAGCTTACCTTTCCTTTACGAGCTTAGGTGCTAGTGGAGAGGTCAATCAATTGATGAATGATGCCATTAAGGCGGCTTATATGAATAGTGGCGTAAGCACCAGCGTGTTCAATTATCGGGCTACTTATGCTTACCAAGGGCTGGATCAGCTTCTACTTCACCTCTTTTACGTACACGCGGCCCCAGCGGTGAGTTACTTGCTGCCTTGCTGGGTGAATGATCGGCATCCGGCAGCTACCCAAAGTGCGTTCGAACAAATGGGGGATTATCGCCGATTGCTTCAGCAAGAAAACTGCGGCACCTTTACTGCTTGGCCCGAAGTGCAGTTGCTACAAACCATTGCGATGGACCTCAATCCTGCTGCTATCACACAAACAGAAGCATTGCAGGAAGCAGCAGGCCGCCAAAACATCCTTTATGGTCAGACAAAAGGCCTGCCCGCTACAGAAGCCACCATGCTAGAGACCTGGCAGCAAAACCTGTTCCGCAACGTTGATCGCTGGTCGGGTGCAGACCCTCTCCTTGCGCCTACAGCTCAGGCGCTAAAGATGGCTTACTTTCAGGCGCAAGTCAGAATCGAAGACCATTTTCTTGATCAAGGCGTGACGGAGGCAGTAGCCCGGCAGTTGTCTATCGCTTCGCTCCGTGCGATTGCGGGAGTGCCTTTGAAGCGGTTTGAGTAAGGGGATTCACTGTTGAATGTGGAATAAGTTCTTAGCAATGAATGCAAATCATGATTAAACCAATGACGTCACTTATGAATAAATTATTTTTCAGTCTTTAATATTAGTTTTTATTACTTCCTGTGCTTCTATTTCCCATGAATCATTGGAGAGAAAAGCTCAGTTAGAGACTGAAATTCGTGAGAAAGTGATGTTTCTATCACTCACTACGGAAGCAATGCGGGTTACCGTACAGGCATGACAATAAACCTTACGAGTGGAAATAGTTTAGTCATTTGATCCAATTCAGATAATGGAGGGGCGCTGGGCAATGAACTACTTTTATTAGCCTCACAGGTATACAACTGGCAGCACTTTAGGCAAAAAAGTGTATCTAGGAAGCAAGTAAGTCCCAGTGACTTAAAGCAATTGTCAGATGAATACAATTGGAACAATCAATTAAATCGTTCACACTCAAGGACACTGCTGTTAAATTATAATAACGGTAATGATCGCTACACGCAGTTATTGCGCGTATTTACAACCCAGAAGGGTCAAACTGACGATTCACTCCAAACCACTTCAGCGTCCGTTCTCCTAATCCGGGAGCCGATACGTGAATGAGGTAAACACCACTAGCAATTGTAACCTGGTGGAAGTTTTTCAAATCCCACTCTAGATCAGGGGAGATCTGATCGCGATCAATTGCGCGGTTTGAACCCGTAGGCACATCACCTACCTCGTTTCGCTCGTACTTTCTGATGAATTTACCACCCAGTGAATAGATGGTCACGGTGCACTTCGCCGGTAGATTAGAGATTTTTACGATATTCTCAAACGGAGAGCTCTCATAGCTAGAAAATCCATAGTAGGGGTTTGGAATAACATTGATTGCTTGCAGTGCATCAGTCAAACCGATTTCCTCTAAATCAGTGGCCTGTTTTCCTTCAAGTGTGAAGCGGTAAGTTGGATAGCCATTAAACTCGCCTGTACCTTCCTTTACCTGATAAGCATTGTCTACCCGCAGTTTTACAATCACATCCTCAGGAATCAAACCATCCGCATAGCTCAATAGCTGGCGCCTGGGGGGCAACGTAATCATACCCGTCCACTGAATAGACTTTATCGCCTGTATCTTACGCAATGCACTACCGTCCCCCAGGCGCTCACGTAGCTCCGTACAGCGGTCGTAAGGCTGGTCTGTTACGTAAATGAAATGCTGACCACCTGATATGTAGTTGAATGGAGAAATACCTGCTGTAGCCCCGCCAGTAGGGATGAAGAATTCACCGTGTGGATTAAACATCATGTCACCACCCGTGTTGGTCACTGCTGTAAGTGAGTTACAGTCAGGATCAAGTCCTAATTGTGCCAGGTTGTCGCAGTCGTAAACAGAATTCTCACCAAAAAAGATATTTAAACGCTGGCCCGTTTCTACATCAATAGCATAACCGGGGAACCAGCCCATTCCTTCTTCTTCGCCAGCAGGTGGGTTAGTATCTGGCATGGGTAAGCCATCAGCATCAGCTTCCTTACTTACAGAAGCATGATCACGCAGGTCAAACATGTTACGCTCACCAACGGCAAAGTAGCCAGCATCCTCGTAGATTGGGTTCATCGTTTCGATGACCACACAACGGCTCCAAAGGGACTTGTCGTTGGTGAAGACGATATCCACATTGTTCAGTGTTTTCAGGCTGGTTCCATCACGAACGATTTGGTTACGATTACCTGGTACTACCCAAGCCGGCGTCAAATAGGGTAAGTTATTCTCATTGTCACGCCAGTTGGTCAGATAATAAGGGACCATGAAGCCATTCCCTAACTCAGCATAAGACTGGTTTGGATCTAATTCAAAATCAATATCAGTGGCGTTGGTTGTAGCCATGAAATCATAGATTGCTACGTCAAAGACCGGGTTGCCCGTCTGGATGGGTAGGTTGTTGCGAATGCCAAAGAACCAGGGTAATGCACTCGTGTGCTGGTATTCCTCGGCATAGCCACGAGCGCCATTAGACGCTACTTCAAAAGGCAATGTTCCTGCATCTGGAACTTGTGGTACTGTTACAGTGAACCCAAACTCACGAATGATTTGCTCATTCAAATCTGAGATCGCCGCTTCAGAGGTAATCACGGGAACACTACTATTGGTCAAGCTGCGTAGCGTCCAGTTGGTTGGTGCATCTAGCGCTGCATTATTCATGTTATCATCAACGAAAGTTAACTCATACTCGCCATCTTCTACATCAAGCGGGTTGAATATTTGTACGTTGATCGGGCCAAAGCCACTTTTGTAGGTTATTTCACCGCTGAAATCTACAGCATTACCCTGACGGATTAATCCTTCGATTTCTTCGCGAGTGCCATCTGAAATATCCAGGAAGTTAGCACCACTACCTGTACCATCAATACGCGTGATAATAGGCCCTTCTCCATAATGGGACTGTAGCTTACGGTCAAGAATTATACGTGGGATGACGGTATAGAAACCATTATTCGAGTCACCGATATTGCGGTCACTTTCTCGGTAAGGGGTTTGCTGGCCTAAATCTTCGCTTTGCCGGTTTTGGTCAAAATCCAGATAGTTGTTGTGTGCGTATGCTACTGCAGCAAAGTAATACTTTCGGTGATTCACCAAACGGCGGTCACCTTCCGCAAACTGATCTTCTTTTATGCTAAAGGTGTGGCGGATACCTTGGTTTTCACCATCAACCTGCAGTTTAGGAATAAGAAATGGTTCAGCAGTTGGTGTTTCATCATCACTGGGGCTTAATGGCTCCCAGTTGAAAATTTTAGCAACATCATTGCGCTTATCTACTTGGTAAACCAAGCGTACTTTCTCAGGGTCGTCCTGATCTGCCAAAGACACATCCGGGCCAGAGAACTGGAACAACTTATACCCCTCGAAGCGATACATGCTGTCTAGGCCACTCGGGACACCCAATCCTTGCTCCTGGTACCCCTCAAATGCGTTGTTTGAAGAAAATGGATCGTTAGAGAATACCGCAATAATTTCGCGGTCAAGCTCAATCCAGTCTACATTTGGAGCATCTGGGCCGTTGGGTATTAAGATACAGCCATCAAATAAGTTCTGCGCCATATTGTCTGCTCTTTGCAGACGGGCCAAGCTGGGGCAAGGATATTCTTGATCTGGCACCCAAACCATACCGACAACCAACTCGTTTACAGCACCGGGGTATAGCGTAAATGGCCCTGAAGCCTGAACAATACGGCGGTCACCAGTCGGCAGCCCTTCGGCGCACATCGACCATCCGTCGGGATCGTTGGGTGGGTCTACAAAGGCATAAGGCGTAATTGGGCCATCCTCCATATAACCATCACCACCATAGGTAAACGGAGTGCCGTCACGCCAACGGCCGGATAGGTAGTTGTAATATTCTTGTGGCGTATTAGGGTCCGTCCTGCCGTCGGGAATTCCAATAATACCAGGATTATTGTAGTAAGTGAAAGAGGACATTCCTAATTCATTTCCCATTTCATCCAATGGTCCCCGCAGGTAGTCAATACCTAAAATGGGTATTTCATCACAGTAGGTATTTATCCCCGAGTCACAAGTACAACCGTTGGTGCCGTCCAACTCGTCAGCATTATAGATATAGGCCAAATTACGGTCTACATCACAACCTATATAATCGTCGGTGTAGCAGCCGAGGTCGGGGTCGACCCACATCCCGAAGTAGGTACTATCAAGCTGCTCAATGGCTCGGTTGATCAGCTTGTAACGCTGAAAAGTCATGTTGTTGAGGTCATCGGTGGTTTGGTAGGCAAAAGCTTGGACCTGAATTTCCATCTGCATCTTATTTGGAGAACCCGACTCGCGATGGTCGTTACCAGCGTCGTTGTATATCCAGAAGATTATTTCATCGGGGGAGGACTGTGGTTCCACATCAAGGCAGCCGCGCATTTCAACAATAGGGTAGTCTCCCTCATCAGGCTCATAAAGACCGTCGTGATCCTGGTCCCAGAAACCAGCAAGTCCCTGCATGGTTTCCGGTAAACGGAACTGGTGAATACCTGCAAAGAAACGGTTACCGCGAGCAGGCCAACCCAAGATGTCTTCCGGAATACTTTCCGGGGCAAGCGGAATATCACCTTCTGCTAGTGCCCGACGCCATGCCTTGGCGTGAGCCTCCACATTAGCACCTTTTACGACAAAGAACTTATCCCATTGTGCACAAGTATCACGACCGACTGTACCACGGCGAGGGTCAGCGAGTGGACCGCCTTCATAATTGGGGTCACCTGTGTTGAGAGGGCCGGGATAAAAATCAAAGGCCCCACTCTCGCGGCCGTACGTTTGGGCCGCTATTTTTAGGTTGCCACCGGGGTCTTTTCCTCCCAACCAAACTGCACCGGCAAAGATGGAAGAAACTTCGGGTACCCCCGGTGGTGGTTTAGGAACAATGTAATGACCACTGTTGCCATCCCACCATAGGTCTCCACCAGTAGTTAGCCGTGCACGTACATTGTTGATTTGTTGATCAATCTTTGCAACAGCATTGTCGCAGTTTTCCCGAAACGATACCTGATTTGAGGTCTCATTGCCTGGACGGTTGTGCCGATTAGGGTTGATGTGAGCTTGCAGTGACGTTGTTAACACTAATAGTATCAATATTATCCCATTTCTGAACCACCTGTTTATTAATGTAAAAAGCACTAGAGAACGTTTCATATATTTATTTTTGTGCTATTCCACTGCCAAGTAAAAGTAGATCATGATAGAAAACTTCGAGGAATACATTTTTTTTAAAATCAGGTTCCTGATCTTTATATTTTTTATCCTCCCTTAGCCTTGCATTATTACCCATCTTTTACCTATCTTTGAAAAGTATAATATGTTATCCTGAATTTAGGGTTCCCATGAACCTGTCTTGAGAAAGCTTCACAACAAAACTCACAACCCCATTTATTTCCCCGGTTAAGTGAGTTACTGACTATTTAATTTTTGCGATAGTACGTAGGTATTGTCCCGCAAGGGAAACTACCTCTTATGCGCTGTGTATTCACAGCGTTACGAGTAGCTTTATTGCTAGCGTGCAAAGCTTTTTTAGTGCTGTAGCAAGCTGAAGCGGCTAGGTCAACCGACCTTGTCGTTGAGGTAAGTTATAGTACGTCCCAAAAACAACTTCAACATGGTACCCTTCTTTCACGTGCTGCTTCGTGCAGCTACGGTAGCCACGTGTTGGCTGCTATTCCAATCTCCGAGCCTCCGGGCCCAGGATTTTATCTTTTCTCAGTTTTTCAATACCCCTTTACACCTTAATCCGGCTTATGTCGGGATCAATGGCGGCTTGACGGGCACAGCTACCTATCGGCGGCAGTGGAATCAAATTCCCAATGGCTTCAACTCCTTTTATGCCTCCGTCGAGAGTTTTGAACCCTGTCTGCCGGGCGCTATCGGCCTCAGTTTCGCTCGTGACATCGAAGGCGAAGGCCTCTTGACTACAACGGCGGCCAAACTACAACTCGGCTTTGTAGCTCGCATTGAAGGGCGGCGTTCGGTGCACAATTTCCGTCTCGGGATCAGTCCTTATTGGATGGAAAAGCGAATTGATTGGGATCGCCTCGTTTTTTCAGACCAGTTAGATCCTCGTTTTGGAAACGTCAACGCTACGGCCTTCGACCCTGGGAGCCGCGTGCCGGTGCAGTTTGCTGGTGTCGATTTTGGGTTTATCCACCGGGTGGATATTCGCAAACGCGGAAAAGAAGACCTGCAATTCGATTACGGCATTGCGCTGAATAATTTACTCAACGTCAGCTTTAACACCGGCCCTATTGAATCTTTGCAGGGGCTAGACACGCCACTTCCTTTGCGCTGGACGGCACACGGGAGTCTTTACCTGCCTTTCCTCAGTGTTGGCAATGGTCAGATCAATCGCTTTCGGCTGGTGCCTCAATTTCGACTGGAAGGACAGGGCGGTATCAACGCAACGACCCTCGGCCTAACCGGCCTTTATCAAGGAGGATCACTGGGTTTGTTTTATCACAATAGCCACCCTTTCGCGGGTTTCCAAAATACAGACGCTTTAATCGCCTACCTGGGGCTGGCTTTTGATTTGGATAAGCGGCAAGCCTTGGAAATAGGCCTTAGCTACGATATCAACATTGGTGGCTTACGTTCCGCTTCTGGTGGTGTAGTGGAAGTTAATATTCGCTACTACCTCCAAAGTGGTGGTTTGTTCTGTAGTGTGCTCAGCCCTGGCGGCGCGGGCAAGGGAAGACCCGGTGGACGAAGCCGCAAAGGAAGCGTGCAATGCCCACCTGTAGGTCGTAGTCATCACCGCCGTTGGAACAATAGCTGGTATCGTTAACTCCCCAAAAACCGTCTGAATACAATGCAACTATTAATACGTTTTTCGCTTCTGGTATTGATCGGAAGCTTAAGTTTTACTTTAAATGCTCAATGTATCACCGACGAGTGTGGTGATATTTTTGCCGACTGGGCCTTGCTCAGCGAAGAAATTACCGTTTGCGAAGGAGCCACCTTTGAAGTGATTAACCAAACGATCATGCCTGATATCGATTTCTACGTCTGGGATTGGGGCAATGGCGATCGGGATACCGTTTATGAAGTTTCTAATTACTTCTACACCTATCTTTTTGATGAAGGAACCGCCTGCTCGTCGGGTAATGACTTTGTTGTTTACAATATAAGCCTGGAAATTTACCGTTTTTGCGAGGAGGGGCAGAGTTGTCATACTCAGATTGCGCCCGTGGCGATACGTTTTAAGCCACGTGCAAATTTCAGTGCCCCTCCTATCGTTTGCGCCGGAGATTCTATCTCGCTAACCAATGGCAGTTGCCACGGCGACGAATACCTATGGTCATTTGGTGATGGGACGACCTCTACGGAACCTAACCCGGATCATGTTTTCGATACTTCGGGTGTATATGATGTAACCCTCGTAGTAACTAATCAATGTGGAACAGACAGCCTTACCCTACCTGTAGAGGTACTCGACAAACCTGTAGCCGGAAGTACAGCCAACGGAAGCGATGCAGCCATAGGTTGTGTCCCCTTGACCGTTACGTTTGGTAACAACTCTGCTTTTGCAGATGATTATCTATGGACTTTCCCTGATAGTGCAGGTGTCGTTTTTCTGGACACGTTCAATGCGCAAAGTCCAACTCCTACGGTGGAGTTTACGGTACCAGGGACTTATACCGTCAGCTTACAAGCCAACAATCTTTGTGGGAGCAATGAATGGACAACAACCGTAACGGTGCTGGCGCCTCCCCTTATCGAATTGGAAGAAATACCGACTTTTTGTGATTCTGCCAGCGTACAACTAGGCGATTATTTACTCACGGAAGGAGATATCAGTACCTACAATTGGTCGGTGAGCGGGCCTTCCATGCCTAATATTCCCAATGGAGCCAACCCATTAGTAAATTTTAACCAGATAGGTGACTACGCTATTGACCTAGTGGTCAGTAACGGGTATTGCCCGGATGCAAGTGATAATACCGTGCTTTCTATTCAGGGATCCGAGGTGGTGTTGCTGGAGTTATCACCCCTCGGTCCCATTTGCGATGCTTCCGACCCAGTTTCCTTAACTGCATCCCCCGCAGGAGGATTCTGGTCGGGGCTCGGCATCGATTCCAGCGGTGTTTTTGACCCCGCCATTACCGGCTTAGGATCGTTTAATGTGCAATACCAAATTCTGGATGGGGCTTGCGTTTATGGAGACAGCATGAGTGTTGATATTTTATTAGGTGAAAGTGTTACGATAGACGAAGATCTTGACCTATGCGAAAATGAAGCTTTAGTGCAGTTGGACTTTAACCCCACTGGCGGCACTTGGTCAGGTACGGGTATTGTAGATGAACAGCAAGGTATTTTTGACCCAGGCCTTAGTGGTGCAGGTGCCTTTGATCTTGTTTACAGTCTGCTGGATAGCAGCAATTGTTTGCTCCGAAAGGAGACCATCGTAAATGTACAAGCACTACCTACGCTGACCGCACCTGACACTTCGGCTTTTTGCATAGACGCAGGAACCTTGATCCTGGAAGATGAACTCAGTCCATCGACCATGCCTGCCGGTGGGCAATTGAGTTGGAGCGGTAATTTTATTACAGATAGTACCAATGGCACCTTTACCAGCCCTGGGGAAGGCATATATCCCGTGCAATTATCTTATGAACTCGATGTATGTACCGCTGCGACAGAAGTAATTATTACGATTATTGACCCAGAAGAAGCTGTGGTGGGCCCAGATCAAAGCGTCTGTATCAGCGAAGGTTCGATTACACTGACGGGTACTCCTGCTGGCGGGCAATGGGCTGGCCCCGGCATCGTGGACCCTTTCTCTGGCGAAGTAGATTTGGCTGCAGCTGGCAGTGGTTCTTTTGATTACACCTATACCATTGCTGAAGGCAGTAGCTGTGAAGTCAGTGATGCTTTGATGCTGGACATTCAAGGGCCGGGTAACCTAGATGCAGGCACTAATTTAGCTTTTTGCGTAGGGAGTGGTGCCCAAAACTTACCAACCCCCACTCCGGCAGGCGGCACTTGGTCGGGCACAGCTTTAGCAGACCCTGATCAAGGACTTATCAATACCGATCAGCTCTTGTTGGATACGGTATATTGGTACCAATACTCAATTACCAACGCCAGTACGGGCTGTAGTTTTGCTGATAGCGTTGGGGTCGAAATACAAGCCATTCCTGATGCTGCGTTCAGTGTGCCGGACTATGTGTGTACTGCGGCTGATATTCGTTTGGGCGCAAGCCCACAAGATGGCGTCAGCTACACTTGGTTGATTGATGGAACTCAAATGCTAAATGGAGATAGTGTAAGTTTTTCGATGACGAACACGGGAACTTTTTCAGTAGCCTTAACAGCAACTAACACTGCTGGTTGTAGTCGTTTGGCAGATGGAGAACTAGTAGTGGCAAGTTTGCCCAACGCTGCTTTTGCATTGGATACGCCAACAGGCTGTGGACCTCTGAGCGTTAATTTTGCAGATGCCAGCACTGGCGTTGATTTACAATACGACTGGACACTAGGCAACGGACAAAGTAGTACGCTCTCCAACCCTCAGGACATTGTTTATGCACCAGGGCTTTTTGACACCACCTATCAAGTAATGGTAGCCGTGAGCAATGCGTGTGGGGCTGTCGAAGCAATGGATACCGTGAGGGTCTTGTCGCGACCAGTAGCCGGATTTGGCATCCCGGTAGATGACGGCTGTGGACCTTTGGAAATCAGCTTCGCCAATACCAGCTTGGGAAATGCAGAGAGTTACTTTTGGAACTTTGGTAACGGTTTCACTTCTCAGGATTCTTTGCCCGGTATGCAGATCTTTACCACGCCAGATACCGCTGCCACAACTTATATGATTCAGCTGATTGCGAGTAACAGTTGTGGGAGTGATACTAGCTTCCAAGAACTGTTGGTTACCCCCAGTAATGTCACGCCTTTTTTCGGGGTAGATACTACGCAAGGTTGCGTGCCCTTGAGCGTAGATTTTACCAACTATTCTTCCTTTGGGTCGGCGGTGAGCTGGAATTTTGGTGACGGTACCACCTCTGACCAAGCAAACCCTGTGCATACTTTCGTGAATCCGGGATACTATACCGTCTATCAGTATGCAATTACCGCTTGTAGCGAAGATTCTACGTCCATCAATATCGAAGTTTTGCCCAGTCCGGAGGCTTTATTTAGCCACCCGCCGGTCATTTGCCCGGATCAAGACATTGTTTTCACAAATGAGTCTTCTGACTTTCAGACGGTATTTTGGGATTTTGGCGACGGCCGCAACAGTACCGCTATTAACCCTGTTCATCGCTATGATCAGCCAGGAACCTATCAAGTGACGATGATAATTAGTAACACGGCTTATTCCTGTCAATCCAATTTCACCAGTACCGTTACTGTTAGCGAAAGGCCCGAAAGCATGGTGCTCACAGAAGGCGCAAGTGGCTGTCCGCCCCTAGATGTTTGCTTCAATGCAACGGCAACAAACGCTGATTTTTATGAATGGAATTTCGGAGATCAGAACAGTTCTACGACGCTGAACCCTTGCCACACATTTACGACATCGGGCTTATATACGGTCAGTTTGAGAACGGCTGACTTACAGGGGTGCTTTTCTAGTTACGACACCGTTAGCGTGGTCGTCTTTGAAGAGCCGCAAGCGAGTTTTGCCTTACCGGAAGAAGTCTACTGCGGCGAACAGCAGGTGATTGATTTTGTCAATACCAGCACCGGAGCGACTTCCTACAGTTGGACGTTTAGCAATGGCATAAACAGTAGTCTTACGTCTCCAAGCATCACCTTTTCGGGGCAAGGGGAATACAATGCACAGTTATTGGCCAGCAACACCTTTGGCTGTCAGGATATTATTCAGCGTAATTTCCGTATTGCCCCTCAGCCATTAGCGGATTTTGCACCTGTTCTGATAGACGATTGTGCACCACAGACGGTTGTTTTTGATAACGAGACGCTTAATTCCACCGACTACTACTGGGATTTTGGCAACGGAGAAATTTCCACGGAGCCCAATCCCGTGATTGAATACAATGAAGCTGGTAGCTATGATGTAAGTCTGGTAGCTTCTTATAATAATCTTTGTTTTGATTCCTTACAGCTCAGTGGCAGTGTCAATCTATTGCCTAGGCCGGTGGCGGCTTTTAGCTGGGAGTTGCCTACAGCTATGTATCGTGGAATTGTGCTCTTCAATAACGAGAGCACCGGCGCTGATAACTATTTATGGAATTTCGGAAATGGTGCTAGTAGTACAGAAACTGACCCAGTACACGATTACGAGCAGAACGGAAGTTGGCAAACAGCACTCATTGCCAGCTCGCTGAATGGCTGCACAGACACCGCGTATGTAGATGTTAATCCCGATTTCATGTACGACATCTTCTTTCCCAATGCCCTATCACCAGAAAGTGGTAGTGGTGATGTGCGCGTCTTCAAGCCTGTGGGAATTGGCCTTGCTTCGTGGACGCTGGAAATATTTTCACCTTGGGGCCAAAGGGTTTTCGTTTCCGAAGAACTGAGTGAAGATCAACCCGCCGCAGCTTGGGATGGTCGCTACAAAGAGGAGATTCTCCCCCAAGGAGCCTATGCCTACAAGGCCAAAGTCGAATACCTCAATGGCGTGCAACGGATTTACACGGGGAGCGTAACCTTGTTGAGGTGATTTATTGGTGTAAAGGTTAGATGATAGGTCTAAGGAGGTAAAAGTTGTGAATAATAGTTTAGCTTAATTGTTGAATTCACGAATTCAATGATGACTGTTCATCCGCTTATTTCAACGTGGTTTATACAAAAAAAGATGCCGATTTACGGAAATGTAAATCGGCATGTTTTTAAACTAAAGCTACTTTTAGCTAAAATTACTTAGCAGAAATTGCGTAAGACAAGCCTAAAATCCAGTACGTCTGGAGCGGGTTGTCGGTTTTTTCAGCGGCAAGCGCTTCCTGCTTGTTGTTACGTAAGCCGATGTCTAGACCGATACCGATGCCTTTTACAGCAGTAGATAAGCCGTTGACCCAAGTCCAGTTAGACAGGTCGCTGCCTTCGTAGCTGGCAAAAGCCGAGAGGTTAGATTTCCAAGCAATGCTTTTGGTGAGCTGGCAGGTATAATCTGCGACCACTTTTGCACCAAGCGAAGATTCGAAATCGAAATCTGCATCAGAGAAAACGAAGTTGTAGTTCAATGGGTGCACTACGACCACGAGGTCTTTGATTGGCGTCCAGGTAGCTCCGACACCAAGGTCAAGATAGCCAGGGTTGTTGAAGCGACCATCTAGGATAGAGGTACGATATTCGCCCAAAGTAGAGATGGCAATCTTGTCTGACAATTTGTAGCCGTACAAAGAGGTGATATTGAAGGCATCAGCTGAAACCTGAAAATCGCCATTATCATCTGGATTGTCTTTGTTGTCAAACTTCAACCAACCAAGGGTCAGGTTAAGGTTATTACGCCAAAAGGCCTTTTCAAAATCTGCATTAGCAAAACCAGTAGAAGAGAAACCGATGTTAATCGCGCTGGTATTCGGCTGGTCACGCAAAAGCCAGTCGTTGAAAGTTGAAAAATTGAGCCCTACATTGCCCAATAGGCCCGTGTCCCAGCGTGGGTAAGGGGTCAGTTGATCCGTCAAGCCTGCCACTTCGCCTTTTAGGGCGTCTACTTTACCTGTGAGTTCAGCTAGCTCACCTTTGAGCTTTGCCAACTCAGCAGCTTTTTCATCTTTCATTGCTTGCAGCTCTTCCGTTGTTTGGGCTGCAATAGGTTGCAAAGCCATCATTAGTACGATGGCCAAAAAGGTAGATAATCCTTTCATTTCAAAATTGGTTTAATATAAGAGGTTTTGGAAGCCTAGTCTTCCAGGTCTTCATTCTCTTTAAGCGGCATGAAGCGCGCGCGTCGATGAATGATATAATGATTGTTAGATAATTTACTCAAAGGTACGATGAGCTCTCCCTCTTTCATGCGCAAAGTGAGGGTCGTCGTGTCCATATTGATCACTTCTCCTCTTTGGCCGTCTACGGTGATTTCGTCGCCTACGGCAAACCGGCCTTTGTTGTAGAAAGCGGCCAGCATATTTGACATCAGAGGACGAGAAGCCAAGCCGTAGCCAATAGAAAAAGCAAAAATCACACCACCAAGGATAATGGAAATGTTATTCTCCATGAAAGTGGTTTGCAATTCCGCTTGCTTCAGTGTAATCAAGGCTACGTTGAGGAATAAAAAGTAGAAAATTACATTAGCCAGCAACTTAGCAGAGCCAATTCCCAATGATTCACAGGCTGTCTGGACCATTTTTTTAATCAAATCACAGAAAAGTATACCAATGAGGAATACAAAAAATGCGGAAAGGGCTTTCGGAATATAGTTAATAATATCCGTCATTAAATCAGATATCGCCTCCATTCCCAATACATCCACAGCAGCCATGATAAAGACAAAAAGTATCAGGTAATAGACGATGCCGGAAATCATCGCACTGGGCTTGATGTCAATATCTGTATTGGCCACCATGTCGATATCATTTAAACGATCGGCTAGCTTGTCGACACCGCTTTTGGCTAATAGTTTACCGATTACTCTGCGTAATGTTTTAGCAAGAATTAAGCCTACTAAAAATACAACAAAGGCTGTTAATAGGCTCGGAATGACCTCTAACATGGCCATCAACTGTGTCGTAATCGTCGTGAAAATTTGATCCATAAGCAGAAAAATATGGGTAGCGGTTTTACTAAAAGTAAGTTATAGGTTTGGGTATTTTTTGTCTCGACCAGCTGTTTGGTCAGGGTCAAGCCTGCCACTAGAAGGAGTTGATTCTTCGTCGCGCTGACTGTTTGCACTAGCCATGCCCACAACGGTATCCACAAACCGTGACAAGTAAACATCAGCGATGTTTCCCAGGAATCGAACGGTACCAAGGGTGCCGTCTAAGCCGGATTTTATTTTTCTATCTGTTGATCCTTCAAAGAAATTCCGGATCTGATGATCCTCCATTTCTTCAAATGGATTACGCCCCTTTTCGTCCATTACTTTAGAATTTATGCTTCTATGGCAAAGCTTTCTTCCCGAATTTTTCTGGCTCTTTCCTTTGCCCGCTTAATTTGCATTTTAATAGCACTCTCTGATTTTCCAAACTGTTCTGCGATATCTTTGATTTGCTCACCATCCTGATACTTCATCAGGAGAATCGCGCGATCTCCAGCTTTAAGGCTGTCCATCACCTGCTCTAATTGAAGCAGGTTGAGCTCTAGCATTTCTTTGTCTGGAATATTGTCTTCGGCCATGTCTGGAGCTTTCTCCATCTCATCAGAAAAAACAGCCTTCTCTTTCTTTTTCTTCCGAATGTAATCGATGCAAAAATTGTAAGTAATCGAATACAACCAAGTAGAAAATTTAGACTTTTCGTTGAAGCGCCCCAGGTTTAAGAAGATTTTGGTAAAAATCTCCTGAGTCGCATCTTCAGCCAAAGCAGTATCTCCTAAGAGCGTCAAGCACTTAGCATATACTTTTCCAGAATATCGCTGGTACAGCAAATTAAAACAACGCGATGCCTGAGAATCCAAATAACTGTGGATTACATCAAGATCATTCATCTGTGCATTACAAGCGGACATGCATTATTAGCTTTTATCAACATCTGTAGCACAAGCGAACTTGGCTTTTAGACGCAAATTGATGCAAAAGATACAGGTAAAGGTTAATTTTTTTTAGACCTGTGCACTAAAACGTTAAGAACGACTTAAAAAGACTACTTTATTTCGCTACAAAAGTAATAACATTATTCGATTGTTTTTTTCCTCCAAACAAAATCGTGAAACAAGCTCCTAGGGACCATGCCGATCCCGACTGCATCAGTCGGGATCGGCACTAGGCTGTCGGTCGCTCCACTCCTGCCCATCCCTTGCCCTGCTCTCCCGGTGAATCGGAATCCGCCGAGCTTCAGGCGCTGCCTTGCGCACATGTTTTAGTACTCCCAATTGATTCCAATAATCAACTGAGGTACACTTCCCCAGGCTCCTTTTGCCTCTAAAGACCAGGCCTGACTTGAAGGCGGGCACCATTCAATATTCGCTTCCCATTGCCACCTCAGAGCAGGACTTGCCAGATACCCCGGGCCGGTATTCCAGCTCCAATCGCCTGTGCCATTTTGGATTTTTCTACCGTAATAAAAACTGGCATGTAAAATGGGCATCATCCGCCCAATTGTTGAATAGCGTTGTGCTTCGGTAATTTTAAGCTGGTACAAATGGCGTGCATGCGTGCGTTCCAATAGCAAAAAAGGCCGCCACTGAGGCCTCAAAACAGGGTGCGCAATATCACTGGTAGGCTCATTCTCTCTTTCTGTAAAGAAAATGTCCGATTGCTGCCAGCCAATACGAATTTGCAAGCTGCTTACCAACTCAATGGTAATCGTATTAGAGGTACAGCCATTAGCATCGGTTACAAACACGGTATATGATCCTGGGCTCAAGTTGTCGGCAGTAAAGGGCGCACCACTAGAGGCACCCGCGTCTGCACCGTTGATGTTTACTTGGTAAGGACCAGTACTAAGCTGGTCAAAAGTAATGGTAAAACTACCATCCATCGCACCAGCTCCCGATGGTTGAGTGATACTACTCAGATTAATTAGTGGAACACTCAAATCGGGAACGACAGCCATCACTTCTTCTGTACAAACGGTACCAATATTTTGATTGTAAACACTGATGGAGTAGGTGCCACTCATCATGGTCAGGTAATCGCTTAGCTGTATTAAACCCATAGGGATATTGCTGATTTCCGTGATATTGCCGTCAGGAGCAATGACTGAGATGGCATAAAGCCCTGGTGCATTGCCATCAAGCAAGAAGCCGATATTGCCATTTTGATTGCAGTTTGGAGCTGTTACCTCCAAGTCGCTGATGTAGGCAGCTGGAAGTTCTGTAATATCAAAAGTAAAAGACAGCGGGCAACCATCATTGGTGTCTGTGATTGTCAAGGAGTGCTCACCTACGGGTAAGTTCAGAACTTGGCTGGTATCCACACCATTAGACCAAGCGTAAGTATAATTATCTCCAACGGGGCTTACTGTTGCAATGACACTGCCGTCGTTATAGCCACAACTGGCTTCAGACTGGACAAAGGAAGCCGTAAAGCTGCAATTGGGTATTCCAATTTCAATGATCACCGTGCCTTCCTGCAATTCATTACAGGCGTCTGTAGCGGTGTATACAAAACTAGCCGTACCGGTTGCACCATCGCTAGGAGTGAAGATAAAATCTCCATTACTGCTCAAGTCAACGGTTCCGCCGGTTACTTCCAGCACTTCTTCAGCTTGCACTAGCAAGCCCTCGTCATTGAGTAAAACATTGTTGACGACGGGCGTTTGAAAAGGAGTAGTGTAGTTGTCATCATTAACGATGAAAGGCGGCGTGTTGTCCTCGATCTCGGCAAAAGTTTGCTCGTTACAGGAAAAGCCTACTGAAACAGGGTAAACGACCAGATCGTACACGCCACTAGGAAGGTTCACCAAGTCGCCAAGGTCAGAAAACCCGGAAGGTATGGTGACCTCGCTCGCGCCGCTGGGGCCATTAATAATGACGACCAGCTCACCGTTATCGGGGGCCGTGACATCTATGACAATAGACCCATTTCCTGCACAGTCGCCAGGGGCCGTGCTCAAGCTGTCAACAAATATAGGTTCCGCCTGCATTACCGTCGCTGCGAATTGTTGCACACAAAAGCCACCATTACTCGTAACGGTGAGGGTATAATCTCCGGCAGATAAATTGCTGACAGAAGGGCTGGTAGCGCCGGTTGACCAATTGTAGGTGTACACCCCTGGTGGATCAACACTGCTGGTGATACTCCCCGAGTTAAAATCACAGGTCGCAGGGGTGACCTCCAGAGATACATTGAACACACAGCTTGGTGCCTGTACCATAATCATCACTTCTGCCTGCGTAGTCGTACCACAACCATCCTGAATCGTGTAAATGAAACTTGCGCTCCCGGTAAAACCAATAGCTGGCGTAAAAGTAAAGGAACCATCAGTTTCGAAAACAACAGTCCCGCCAACGATTTCTTCCGTGCTGATCAGTACAGGATTTAAGCCGCTGTCGTTGTTTAGCACATTGCCGCCAACAGGTGTTTGCCACGGGGTGGTGTAACTATCATTTGCCGCAGACAAAGCCGGGGTCTCATCGGGAATCAACAAGCTGATACTTTGGCTGCAAGAAGGCCCCGCTGTTACGGGATAAAGCGTGATTGAATAACTGCCCGCGCTCAAGTTGAAAAGCTCATTAAGGTTATTAATACCACTGGAAAGACTGATTGTTTGGATAAAGTCGGGCCCATTAAGGACGCCGTTTAGCAGGCCACCGTCGGGGGCACTGAGGTCGAGCATAATATTACCGCCGCCAAGGCAAGTACCCGCTGTCGTAGTGGTAGTGGTGAAGTAATTGACCGGCAATTGGGGGACAATTATGCTGTAGCTTTGGCTACATAGGCCGCTATTACTGGTAACGGTAAGCGAGTAAAGGTCGGCAGCAATATTACTTAAGGAACTGCTGCTGCTGCCTTCTGACCAAGCATAAACATACTGTTCATCAGCGGGCTCTATTGTGGTGGTGATAGCTCCATTGTCGAATCCGCAATTGGCCGACTGTGCATTGAGACCGACAGTAAAATCACAATCGGGCGCTCCTACAACAATCATCACATTGGCAATAGCCTCTCCTCCACAGGCATCGCGTATAGTGTAAGAAAAACCACCCATACCAGTAAAGGTATCGGCAGGAGTAAAGGTAAATGCTCCGTCAGAAGTGAATGCAACAGTACCTCCCGTAGTTTCCTGAATGGAGATTACTTCGATTTGCAGACCTTGATCGTTGATCAACAGGTTACCACCAATAGCGGTCTGGAAGGGCGTGTTGTAAAAGTCATTGTTAGCCAAAATCGCAGGCGTATTGTTACCAACGGTTACACTGTTGAGCTGGCTACAAGCACTTCCCGCAATCTCAGGATATACACCAAGGGTGTAGTTGCCAGCGGGGATGTTGGTCAGCGTGTTGAGGGAAATTGTTCCTGCATCAACACTGAAGGTTTCAGTACCTGCTGCACTAGTAACAGCAAGCGTAAGTGGCCCTGCGGCCGGAGAATTTAATGTTAGCTCAATATTGCCTCCGCCTAAACAATTACCAGGTGTAGTACTCACATTGCTGATATAGTTACCAGGAATCTCGGTAACCGTTGCCGAATATTCTTCGCTACAAAGGCCGCCATTACTGGTTACGGTCAGTTGGTATTCTCCAGGGGCGAGTTGTTCAATTTGATTTTCCTCTGCGCCATTGGACCAAGCGTAAGTGTATGCTCCTTCCGGAGAAATACTGCTGCTGATACTTCCATTTGCTATTCCACAATCGGCAGGAAATGCCTCCAGAGAGAGGCTGAAATTACAATCTGGTGCACCTATCTCAATGGTTACAGTCCCGGTTAAGGTATTGCCACATATATCGGTGATAGAATAAGGGAAACTAACCATTCCGGTAAAATTAGCTGGTGGTGTATAGGTAAAGTTGCCGTTTTCGCCATAGTCCAAAACACCCTCGCCTGGATCTCCTGCTTCCGTGATGGTGATCGCCATTCCACTATCATTGTCAAGGAGGTTACCGCCCACAGCAGTCTGAAAGGGAGTGGTGTAATTGTCATTGCTCAGTGTGGGCAAAACACTACTATCAGCAATGTTCACCATCGTTTGCTGGGCACAACCATCTCCTGCATCTTGAGGATAGACAATGATGGTATAATCTCCAGGGAAAAGATTAATGGAATCACTAAGCATCGTCGTCCCAGCTGGTAAAACAAATTGCTGATCTCCTTCGGGCCCACTAATCGTGGTCACGAGTGGTACTGCTCCGGGAGCATCTAGGTTAAGCGTTATTTCTCCTTCGCCGGTACAGTCTCCGGCTGCGCTGGTAGCTGAAACGATATAAGTGAAAGGGGCTTCAATGATCGTAGTTGCAATGCTGTCGATACAAAGACCGCTGTTACTGGTAACAGTGACCTCATAATCGCCAGGCAGTAAATTTTCGAGACTCTGGCTTTCGGCACCATTTGACCAATTAAAGGTGTAGTCGTTTGCCGGGGCCACAAGGGTGCTAATAGTACCGTTGGCTAAACCACAATCGGCTGCAGCAGGAGTGAGTGTGACCGTAAAATCGCAATCGGGCGCACCTATCGTAATCGTAATCGTAGCAGAAAGTTGCTGTTCACAATCATCTTCGATAGTATAAGGAATCGTAATAGTACCCACAAAATCAGGAGATGGAACAAAGGTCAATAGTCCATTTTCTCCAAGTTCGAAAGTCCCTCCTGTTACAGGTGGGGTGAAATCAATTACCTGGATACCACTACCTTGGTCATTGTCGAGTACATTGCCTGAAATGGAGGTGTTGAAAGGAGCGCTATAGTCATCGTCTTGAATTGAAATATCAGGACGATCTACCGTAAGTGTGATGTTATTGGTTGCCGAATTACCCAAGGAGTCGCTTACACTAATCGAAAATGTAAACATCTCGGCTGGTCCAAAATCAGTAATGATTAAAGCATCTGTACCAAATAGTTCCACCGTAGCATCACCAGTAGATCCAACAGCACTGATGAAAACACCACTCCCTTCATCATTCAGTAATGGCCGGATTGTAAAAGGAGGTAAGCAAGGTAGGGTAAAAGCATCATCCCTCACCACTAGAGAGTCAGGCTCCGGTTCTGGTTCGATGATGGGTATGGTGTCCTGTGGTTCTTCTTCCTGTAAAAGAATGTAAGTGACGACACTTCCTCCGAGGATACCGCCACCTAGCGGAATCCAGAAAGGTATTTTTCTTTTGGTCTCGTTAGCCTGTGAAGACTGCAGCAACCCCGGCTTCATCCGCTGGCCGGTAAGGTCAATGCTGGTCCAAGGGTTTTGCTCATAGCCATTTATCCCGGTGGTGTCTGTCGGCTGGTCAACAGATTGGGCTGCTAACGAACTGTAGCTGAACAACACAAATAGTAAAATGAAGGTGTAGTGTATTCTCATAGGGTACGTATCAAAGGGAAAAGAAAAATGCCTGTCGGGTTCAATCCCGGTCATCTATTGCCATACTTTGGCAGCAGTGCCTGTAGCTAAAAAAGCGGTCCAGAAATTGTTGATGCCGGCCTCTAATTTTGCTTGCTGTGCTGGTGGTAAACTGTTAGCTAAAGTACCTGTGCGTTGCTGTAGTTCCTGTACAACCTTTTCAGCAAAATCTTCCTGGGTGTAGTTTGCGCCTGTCAACTGCGCCATGAATATCCACACACTTTGCTGGATGATGGCTTCGCGCTCTTTCAGCAAATCTCCCTGAAAAGGGGTCGTGTGTTCTTCTTGAATTATGGGAGTGACCGCTTCAATAGATTGCACCATGGCAACCAGTAGTGGAGCAATTTTGGCCATGTCTGTGATTTTAGAAAGACTGCCACCAATAGGTATTTCGGAACCAGGATAGGTGATACGGGGTACAGCTTCTTTCTTGGAGCGTTGAGTTTTGAACTCAGGTAGTGTTTTCAAAAAACCAATATCAGAAAGGCTAAAACCAGCCAGTGGTGCACGGGGTAAAACTGTTGTTGTGGCTGTTCCAGGACTTGGGTTTTCAGTTTCAACAGGGACCCAATCCTTGACGGGAAGCAGTGCTCGCCCCAATGGGACTGGCGGACTGTGAACATCTATACAAAAACCGGTGAGGGCTATTTCTACAGACTCTCCTGCATGGATACTTATACCTGCCGGAATTCGCCCAACATAGCTTTGGTAGGTCTGTAGAGCGGGAAGTAAAAAGGATTGAGGGGCTACGTTTACTTCAGCTGCTGTATTATTGGTCACCGTAAGCGTAGCTATATGGCCCGTAGTTTGTCCGGTCCCGAAAGCCACCATCGTGAAGCTTTCACCTCGAGAAGTATTCGTTTCAACTTCCGTTGATTGCGACGATAATGGAATAGCCCAAAACAGCATTAAGAAATAAACAAGAACGATTTCAGCTCTCATTGATAGACGATTTTACGATATTGACAAAGCCGTTTTCTATTAAAGAAAAACAGTTTTGTATGTTGTATGTTAGATTAGATTACGATGATCTAAAGAGATAGTTTCATCTCTGGCAAGTACCGTGTCGTCTGTAAAAGGACCTAAAATTACGATTCTCTGATCAATTTTGTATTTCATGCATATCAAAAGCCCTAAAGGATTCCGGTTTTGATACGCCTATCTTAGCAATAAAGTTCTCAGAGACGAAGATTACTAAACCCATCCGCAGCACCATGAATATTCCTGGATTCAACCGCAAATCTACCCCAAAGGGAAACCCTGAGCTTCAGGATCCTGGCTTTGGTACCCAGATTACGCACTCCGCAGATCGGTTGATCAATAAAGATGGGTCCTACAATATTATCAGGGAAGGGCAGCAGGTATGGACGGCTTATCAAAGTCTGGTGGAAATGAGTTGGTCGCACTTCTTTATGTATGTTGTGCTCTATTACCTTGCGGTTAATTTTCTATTTGGTATTGGCTTTCTCATAATTGGGGTAGAAAAGTTATCGGGCGTGATCGCCAGCCATTGGCTTGACGATTTGGCTGAAGCTTTTTTCTTTAGTGTGCAAACCTTTACCACCGTGGGTTACGGGGCGGTCAATCCGCAGGGGGTAGGAGCCAATCTACTGGCTTCGGCCGATGCGCTGGTAGGCCTCATCTCTACCGCACTTGCTACGGGGCTTTTCTTTGCCCGTTTTTCAAAGGCGCAATCTCAACTCATTTTTAGCAAGGATGCGCTGATTTCTCCGTATCGAGGAACCGAGCAAATGAGCTTTCAGTTCAGAATTGCCAATTTGCGAAAAAGTCGGATTATCAACCTACGCGCTAGCGTCATTCTTTCTTGGGTGGAAGAAGACGACTCGAAACACTCTACACGGCGTTTTTTTACGCTGCCCCTAGAGCGAGACCAGGTGAATTTATTGCCGTTAAACTGGACGATCGTTCATGTTATTGACAAAAAGAGCCCCATTCTAGGTTGGGAGCCGAAAGATTTTACTCGCCAGCAGGCCGAAGTAATTATCTTTATTGAAGGTTTTGACGAGTCGTTTGGACAAAGAATTCACGTCAGTAGTTCCTATACTTGCCGAGAAATTCGGTGGAATGCTCGCTACCTGCCCATGTATTATCCACGTTCCGGGAAAACGGTACTGGATCTTGATGCGATCCACGAGTTTGAATTCCTGGAGTAAGTTAGACTTTGCCAAAGCCCGTCTAGAAGTACGAGCCGCTTCGTGCCCTTTGAGTAAAGGGTACAGAGCTTAGTATCCCAAACAAACTCCAAAAATTCAATTAAATTATGAGCAGTAAAGTCGATCAGTATATCTTGAAATTTCCGCAGGAAACACAAGAAATCCTCCAAAAAGTCCAGCAACTAATCAAGGATACTGCCCCTGGTGCTATCGAAACCATCGCTTACGGCATGCCCGCATACAAAACCAATGGTAAGCCGCTCGTTTATTTTGCTGGTTACAAGACACACCTTGGTTTCTATGCTACCCCATCCGGGCACGAAGCATTTGCCGAAGACTTGGCTAAATTCAAGCAAGGCAAAGGTTCTGTACAATTTCCGCTGGATCAGAATATCCCTTTTGACCTGATCAAACGGATGGTTGCCTTTCGGGTGGAAGAAAACAAGGGACAGGACTAGTCTTGGCTCAGCAATGCCAAGGCCGCTATAGCCCGAAAACCGTCACTATTCGGTCATTCACTGCACAATACCCGGTTCTTCCCTGATTTCCGCTATGCTAAAGCAACTATTGCGTGTACTAAAGCGTATATTTGAAAGTTGTAGATATAGCGACGTGCGAACAAGTAATGCAAAAAGAAATGGCGGCCAAAGATAATTACCAGTTACTGGTAGAAAAATTAGATCAGTTTATCCGGAAGTACTACCTGAATCAATTGATTCGAGGGGCACTGTATAGCGTAGGAGCTATCTTATTGCTGTTTTTAGCGGTGAGCTTGATGGAGAATTTTTTCTATTTCGGCAAAGGCGGAAGGAAACTCTTGTTCTTTGGTTTTGTTGGCACTAGCTTACTCGCTTTGGGTATTTGGGTGGTGCGGCCTTTGATGGCTTATTTCCATCTGGGCAAAGTCATCTCTCATGAGCAGGCCGCTCAGATTATTGGCGACCATTTCAGTAATGTAAAAGACAAGTTACTCAACGTACTACAACTGCGCCACCAGGCAGATACTGCCGAGAACAAGGCCCTGATCATGGCCAGTATCAACCAGAAGACCGAAGAGATTAGTCCGGTACCTTTCCGTTCAGCTATTGATCTCAACAATAACCGCCAGTACCTCAAGTATGCCTTGCCGCCATTATTGCTACTTGTTGTCTTGTTGTTTGCCGCACCCAGCATGATCAAAGATTCTACCCGCCGCCTCATTCGCAACGGGCAAGAATTTGAACGCCCCGCACCTTTCCGCTTTAATCTACTGGCTGATGACCTATCGGTGGTACAATTTGGTGATTTCCCGCTGAGTATTGAAATAGATGGAGAGCAGTTTCCCAATGAGGCTTACATTGAAGTAGACAATTACCAGTATCGCCTGACCAAAGAGTCGATCAATAAATTTTCGCACCGCTTTAGCAATGTGCAAAAAGATACCCGCTTCCGCTTGTATGCCGGAGGCGTAAGCTCCGAAGAATTTACGTTGGAGGTTTTGAAAAAGCCTAATATCGCGAGTTTTGAAGTGCAGCTTAACTACCCTGCTTATTTGCAGCGTCGTAACGAAAAGCTCGACAATATTGGTGATCTGAACGTACCTGTGGGGACGACGATTAATTGGGTTTTTAATGCTCAACACACAGACGACTTAAGCATCGCCTTCTCCGACGACCAGGAAATCAAGGAAGCCCGCCGTTTTGATGACGACCTGTTTACGCTGGAAAAGCGCGCATTACGCGATCTTACTTACCGCCTGTATGTGTCGAATGCTTTGCTGCCTAATGCCGACTCTATCGGTTACAGCCTCAGTGTGATTCCTGACCTCTATCCAGAAATCGGGGTGGAAGCTTTTCAGGATAGCAGTTATAACAAGCTGATGTATTTCGTGGGAGAAGCGTCTGATGATTACGGATTGACCAGTTTGAATTTCCACTACACCATTAGTGATCTCGAAGGTGCGGCCAAGGAGCCCGTCAGTGTACCACTGGCAATTACCAAGGGTAAAGCACTACGCTACGATTATACTTTTGACCTACGGGAACTTGGCCTCAAGCCAGGAGACAACGTGGTTTACTACTTTGAAGTGTTGGATAATGATGGTGTAAACGGTCGTAAATCTGCCCGTACCAACCTGATGAGTTATGCCGTACCTACAGAAGATGAGATCGCTGCTCAGATTGAAGAAAACGAAGAGCAGATCAAAGAAGACCTGGAAGCAGCCTTGAAAGAATCTAAAGCTATTCAGGATAAAATGAAGGAGATGCGTGAGCAGATGCTTCAGGAAAAAGAAATGGACTGGCAGGATCGTAAGGAACTGGAAAAAATGCTAGAGCGCCAGAAAGAGTTGCAGCAACAGATCCAGGAAGCCCAGCAAAAGTTTGAAGAGAACATCCAAAAACAAGAAGAGCTTTCGCCACAGGAAGAACGCCTGCAGGAAAAGCAGGAACGCCTGCAAGAGATGTTTGAAGAATCGCTGAGTGAAGAGATGCAGGAGTTGATGAAGCAGATTGAAGAGCTGCTTCAGGAAATGGATAAAGACCAGGCTCTGGAGATGATGGAGGAGATGGAGATGAGCGATGAAGAGATGGAAATGGAACTGGACCGGATGCTGGAAATGTACAAGCAACTGGAGCTGGAACAGGATATGATGGAGACCATCGACGAACTGGAAAAACTCGCTGAGGAGCAGGAACAACTTGCTGAAGAGACCGAAAGCGGCGAAAAGTCGCAAGAGGAACTGCAAGAAAAGCAGGAAGAGATCAGCGAGAAGTTTGAAGAGATTCAGGAGAAGATGGAGGAGATGGAGAAGAAAAACGAGGAGCTGGAGAAACCCACTGAGATGGGTGACTTTGAGGAGCAGTCGGAGAGTATTGAGGAAGATATGGAAGAGAGTCAGGAGCAACTGGAAAAGCAAGAGAACAGTGGCGCCAGCGAGTCGCAAAAAAAAGCGGGCCAGAAGATGAAGAGCATGGCCAGTATGATGCAGCAGCAGATGCAAGGCGAGCAGCAAGAGCAAATGGAAGAGGATATGCAGGCTTTGCGCCAATTGCTCGAAAACCTCGTAGGCCTATCTTTTGACCAGGAAGATTTGATCGATAATTTTGAGCGCGCTGGCATCAATACCCCACGTTATGTGGAGCTGGTACAGGACCAGTTTAAGCTAAAGGATGACTTCCGCCTAATTCAGGATAGCCTGCACGCGTTGAGTAAGCGGGTTTATCAAATCGAGTCATTTGTGACGGAAAAGGTGACCGAAATCCGCAGCAACATGCGCGCGAGCGTAAAAGAACTGGAAGAGCGCCGCGTGCCACAGGCTTCTGAGCACCAGCAACGTACGATGACCAACGTCAACGACTTGGCACTGATGCTGAGTGAAGTGATGAACCAGATGCAACAACAAATGTCAGGCATGATGGCCGGCGACCAAATGTGTGACAACCCCGGCGGACAAGGCCAGGGCAAACAAGGTAATAAACCTGGCGACAAGATGAGCCCTGGTCAGCAATCCATCAACGAAGGACTACAACGTATGAAAAATGCGCTGGAGAAAGGGGAGGGGGTGTCTAGTAAAGAATATGCACAAATGGCCGCCAAGCAAGCTGCTTTACGCAATGCCTTGCGTAAGAAGCAAGCTGAACGTCAGCAACAAGGTAACGGGACAGACCAGAAACTCCAAGAGCTGATCGACGAGATGGATCGCAGCGAGGAAGACCTCGTAAATAAGCGCTTGACCAATGAAATGATGCAGCGCCAGCAAGAAATCATGTCACGGCTACTGGAACACGAAAAAGCCGAACGCCAGCAAGATCAGGACGAAAGACGTAAGTCAGATACCGCCCGCCAGCGGGAGCGGGAGCTGCCTCCTTCCCTTCAGGAATATCTGAAAAAGCGGGAAGCAGAAATAGATATGTTTAAAACGGTTTCACCTTCTCTGAAACCTTATTATAAGTACCTCGTAGACGAGTACTTCAAGAGCTTGCGGGCGAATTAAGCTAAAGCATCTTTTTGTAAAAATGACAATAAGGGGTGTACAGCTATTGACAAACTGCTTTACATCCCTTACATTTGTTATCCGATTGATGCCTTACTCTATTGTGACCCCGTACTCCAAATGACGTCTTAACAATGCTGGTCTTCGTTTATGAGGCCTTGCATTTTAGTCAATTTTTTCTTATATTAATCGATATATGACGAAGACTAGTACACAACCATTCATGCTTAGATTATCATCTGAAGCCAAGAGCATTGCAAAAGTAGAGCTATTTGTTACCAAGCTCGTAAGACGTTACCGCCTCAATGATGATCAACACGGCAATATTCTCATTAGCCTTACAGAAGCAGTCAATAATGCAATTATCCACGGAAATTGCGAAGACAGTAACAAGAAAGTTTCCATCAGTCTGAGAGAAGCTAAAGACAAATTAGCTATTCAGGTGTCCGATGAGGGTTGTGGCTTCGATTATAAACAGGTTCCAGATCCAACCAAAGAAGAAAATATATGTAAGTGTGGCGGCCGAGGCGTATTTCTCATGCAGCACTTATCCGATAAAATCGCCTACCGTAACGGCGGACGTACCGTAGAAATGCAATTCAAGCTCTAAGTACTTTTCACTTGTCAGATTCTCTTTTCCCCACTTTTCCTTCAGACGCAGCACTGGAACCGGAAATCTCTTTTCATGTAGAGGATGTTGAGCAGCCTATGCCCGACTTCACTGTGCTAACCCTATGGATAGAGCGCGTTATTCAATATCACAAGGGTGTGCTAGGGCAGCTTCAGTATATCTTTTGTAGTGATGTATACCTCCATCAACTCAATGTGGAGTACCTGGATCATGATACCCTCACAGACATTATCACCTTTCCTTACGCTGATCCCCCTGTTGTCAGTGGTGATCTTTATATTAGCACTGACCGCGTAGCAGAAAATGCTACAGAACTTGGCCTCCCATTTCTTACTGAGCTTCAGCGCGTCATCATACACGGCGTGTTACACCTTTGTGGCTTCGGAGATAAGACTGAAGAAGAAGCACAGCAAATGCGCGAACTCGAAGAGGAAGCGCTGGTGATGCTGGCCAATATGGTTTAGGAAAAGTTTAACGCTTACTATTGATAGTGACCGAGAAGAACCTTTTATCTTGAGGAGGTAACGCATTTAATATTTTTGCCTAAAACAATCTATTATGTTCTCTCCTAAGAAAACGCCCCTTTTTTCTATTCTAATCTTTTTCACGGGTATGATGCTTACCCTGAGTATTTCCTCTTGTAAAGACGACGACGAACAGCCGAGTATCAGCGAATACGATCCTTCTGTTCACGTGTATGCCACTAATTTCAGAAGTCGCGTTGGCGAATGGGAAACATTTATAGATATCACCACCGGCAACTACGATTCTATACCCGGTACTAAAGAACCTGCGGGAGCAATTAATTTCCCAAACGGTACCGCTGCCCTTACTGACTTTCCTCAAAACCGGAGAATCTACATCAACCAGGCTGATGGGCAAGAAATGATCATTCAAAATCTCACTACCCTTGAGAAAACGACCATACCTCTTGAACTTCCTGATGGAAGTTCTTTAATTACTCGACCTGAATTCTTGGCTTTCGGTGCCGACAACAATACCATTTATGCTTTCGACAATGCTGACAATGCTATTTATGTTGCTGACTTAACAGCTCAAACATTCACCATACAAGCAGACAACTTACCGCTGAATGGCAGTAGTTTTGAAGCTATGATTTATCAAAAAAGCACCAACGACCTCCTTTTTCTCGAAAGAGAAAAATATTACATTTTTGATTTAGACGCCAATGAATTGGTAAACGCCAGCGGCGTACTACCAGGTCTTTTTGGCTTTGTTCAACATCCTGATAATGACTTCGTTTACGCTCTTACCTACCCCAACGCTGATCGAGTATTCCGCTTGGTACGGTTGGCGAGAACGGACAATGAGTTTACCACCCAAACCTTATCTGGTAGCGACCTGGCTATCGATGATTTGTCTCCAAATCTCCAGACGATTCACACCGCTACCAACGCATTTGTCTGCAGAGGAGGGACTACACTTGAGAATAATATTGAAACCTACATCTATAGCATTGATTTAACAACCGGAGAGTTGCTTCGTACCGTCACCCTCAATGGGTTTGAGCTGATGACTAAACTAGAAGGGGAGTGATACTTAATAATTTGCTAGCATAGCTAGCCTTACCACTTGTGTGTTCCGGGAATCAAGAAGCCCATCCAGAGCACTTCCCTATTCGTACTAAATAGTTCTTTATATGCTTTTAGATACTGATTTCAGCCACCGCCGGGCAACCAGCGATATCTGTAACCGTGACGGTGTAATTAATGCCAGGAACAGGATGAAAATTAAGGCTTCTGGTATATCGCAGAGCCTCCCATACCCAGCTTGTGGAAAAAGTGACTAACAGAGACCCGCAGCACCCCTAGTCCATATTTAGCACTCCGCTGAAAATTGATGGAAGAGGCTTCCTCAAAATACTTGGTAGGGCAGGTCACTTCTGCAATATGAAAGCCATGGTAGATGATTTGTGACAACATTTCATTGTCAAATACAAAATCATCAGAATTGGCATTGTAATTTATGCCTTCCAATACCTCGCGCGAGAAGGCACGGTAGCCGGTATGGTACTCTGAAAGCTTATAGCGGATGAGTAAATTCTGGGTCAGGGTTAAAAAGCGATTAGCGATGTATTTGTAGAGCGGCATTCCTCCGGCGAGCGCACCTTTGCCCAAAATACGAGAGCCCAATACGACAGGGTAAAGCTCATCACCAATAATATTGACCATCGCAGGGATCAACTTGGGGGTGTATTGATAATCGGGGTGCAGCATAATCACGATATCACCACCAAGCTCCAGGGCTTTATTGTAAAGGGATTTTTGGTTGCCACCGTAACCCTTGTTCTGTTCGTGAACGATGACGTGCTGGATGCCAATCTCCTTTGCAAGCGCCGAGGTATTATCCTTACTGGCATCATCACAGAGAATCACCTCATCTACCAAGTCAAACGGGATTTCTCGATAGGTTTTTTCCAGCGTTAGCGCTGCGTTGTAAGCAGGCAGTACGGCGATGACTTTTTTCCCTTTGTACATTGATATCATTATTTTGCTCGGCAAATATACGAGTAAGTTCCGTTGGTAGAAAAAAGGCGTAAATTAGAGATTGTTAGAACCCCATTATCATGCTTCGTTACCTCTACTTCTTTTTCGCAACATTTCTCCCCATCCTCCTCTCTGCCCAGGCAGCTCATGATGCACAATGGGTACTCGGCTCACCTCGCCTATTGCCCACTGATATTTACCACGGTGGAACCCTGATAGATTTCCGCTCAGGAACACCCGAGGTTGCTTATTTTGATATTCCTATACACATGGATCCCATAGGCATGATTTGTGACAATGAAGGAAATCTGGTTTTTTATTCCAACGGGTGTAGTATCATTAATGCCACTCACCAGACGATGGAAAATGGGGATAGTATCAACGCTGGCGGCGTACACGATAGTTTTTGTTCTGATGCTTATCCTAGTTGGCAGGGGTTTCTGGCTTTGCCCAAGCCGGGGACGGAGGACCGCTACGGCCTGTTTCATGTTTACATAGACCGGGAAAGCCTGCGCAATACAGAATTCCGGTATACGGAGATAGATGCTTCTGCCAATGATGGACTGGGGCGGGTTGATGTACTGAATTCATTGGTTTATCAGGATACTGTTTACTCACAAATCTCCGCTGTTCGCCATGCCAATGGCAGAGATTGGTGGATTGTTGCGGCTAAACGAAATTCTAATCAGTATTTCATTACTTACTATGGCCCCGACGGGCCGGGAGCAACCCTTACCCAAGCTATTGGTCCGGTATGGGAAGACATGCATGCTGCCAGCCAGGTCATTTTTTCCCCGGATGGGAACCTGAATGTGCGCTTTGACCCCGTCTCTGCTACCCATCTGTTCGACTTTGACCGTTGTGCAGGTACCTTTTCTAATTACCGCAGCCTGGATTTCATGGGAGACACCGTCTCCTACGGGGGGGTGGCTATTTCTCCGAATAACCAATACTTGTATACCTCGGTAGGCAGGTATATGTACCAGTATGATTTAGCGGCAGAAGACGTGGCTGCCAGCCGTATACGGATTGCCGAATACGATGGTTATCTGGTCTTGGGCTACCCGTCTTTGCCTGCAACTTTTTACAACATGCGGCTGGCACCAGACGGAAAAATATACGGTACGGCACAGGGTTCGTCTAATGTGCTTCATGTGATCCATAACCCTGACCAGCCAGGACTGGCCTGCAATGTGGAACAACATGGTTTTGACCTGGCGACCCTGCATGCTCATGCTGCCCCCAATTACCCCTATTTTCAAACCTGGGATGTAGAAGGAAGCCCCTGTGATACCTTAGGCATCAACGGCCTTCCTCCGGTATCGGTCAATCAGGCTACCGAGGAGGATACTACCGTTCGCGTTTACCCCAACCCGGCGAGCGACTATGTCTATATTACGAGTTCGGACCAGCCCATAAAGCAAGTTCAGCTTTGGGATTCCAGAGGCCGATTATTAAAAAGCTTTTCCGGGCCAACCGAGCGCATTGATGTAAGGGGTCTGCCCCCGGGCTTTTATTATTTGCGGGTGTTTTTGCCGGATGGATATACGAGCCAAAAGGTGGTTGTGCAGTAGCAGCGCATGACTGGTTGTCAAGTAGATACATTTTGACTATTTTAGTTAACTACAATAGAGCAGACACGTTCTTCAAAATCAGTAAATCATAGATTGTTATATTAGAGCTTGTTTGGTAGGGCCTCGATTGCCTCCAAGTGGCAAATTTTATTTCATGCCGCGTTAAATTTTTCGTCGAATCGCCCGCATTCGACTGCAAAATTTGCCTTGCCTGAAATGAAATTTGCTCACTTTCGGCTAATCATGTCCTACCAAACAAGCTCTTAGAGTTAATTTGTAGGAAAAGAACTAAACACCAACATGAAAAAAGATTTCAAAGAAAAGTTCAACAAACTTTTAGCTTCGATGGAATTAGAAGACGCCAAAAGTTTTCTAGGGCAAACCTATGGCAACCATGCGGCGGCTCAGGAGCGGCTTATGAAATTACGGATGCGCCTTTTGGGGCTTATTGTTGTTTTCTACTTGGTCTCTCGTGATTTATTTAAAATCAGTAATATCCCTGGCCTTGGCGGAGAAATTACCGAAGACTCCTTTCTTTTGCTGCAATTATCGTCCCTTAATGACTTGGTACTTTGTGTTGTTCCTCTGATCTTTTCCTACACTTACTTTTTGATGATCGCGAACTTGATTTACAGGAGTCAACATCGCTACATGCATCGCCGGATTTACGAACGGTTTCATACTCAGATATTCAAAGCGAACTTCCACTTGTTTACTTACCCTCAAAAATCACCGGGCCATATCCTCAAAGTTCTTTCAAGGATTGGACAAAAGGATTTGGAAACAGAAGAGGAGATCGCTGCCAATCAAGAAGTTAATACCGCGACCTGGAAAGAAACAACCCCGGTAGGTACTTTACGGATGTTGGGCATTTGGTTAGAGCGTCTTTCTCACTGGGTCATGATTGGTTGGTTTCTTTCCGTAGTTTGGACAAGGTGTTATTCCCAAAACGAATGGATCGTGCTACTGTTGATCCTATCTTGTTTGATTATTTTCGGATATGCTTTGTACTTAATTATTCATTATAATAATTACTTCCAAAAGCCCAAGACTGACACAGCCGAAGCTGTTTAAAATCAAAACGCATACTTAACGAAAAGGCTTGCATACCTCCGGATGACTATTGATGTCTTTTGTTATCTCTTCAGGATTCAGATAGTTACTTTTTTTAAACGCTTTATAGTCCTCGGTTGCTTTAGAATCAAACATTGCATACTGTGCCCAGTCGAGCAATTGCCAGCCTAAGCCTTTGTAAATGGTAAGTAGGTCAATACTTTTTTCATATTTTCCTCGGCTGTTTCCATTTAGAAACTTAAGGCCTGTTCCAATGATTTGGAAGCTATTCTTGTATTTATAATCCAGGATATGCGCAAGCTCATGGGCCACTAACCCTACTTGTGCATTGTAGGGAATATCCTTGAAAAGGATACCCTCAAAGTCGAGATTAGAATTAATGAAAATCCGATAACTTCGGGTAGCTTTTCTCTTGAAGAGAAAATTTGCGGCTGGCTGTACTTGCAATGTCGTACCTATCGGCTTGGAGATTACTTCAATCGAACTCCCTGACAATTCAGGATAATGGTATAGTGCCAAATAAAACACATCCTCAAACTGTTCTGGTAAGCCCTTGATATCAGGAAATAATTCTTTTCCTCGCTGGATTAAATCTGGGTTTTTACCTACAATAAAATCTACCGGTGGACACTGATACTGACTATAATCAATATGCATTCGTATTTTTTCCACTTGCTGTTCACTGCGTGGCGTAACAAGTAACGATACTAAAACCACTGCTGACAGTAAGACCAAAATGCTAATTCCAGCTTTTTTCATAGTATCTGTTCTTAACTAAGTAGGCAAAAAACATTGCCGTCCAAAAAGAGAACATCGCATAAATAAGCGAAGGTTTTACCAATTCCTCATTTCCAATAAAAACGCCTCCCACCAAAATCGCTAAACCAGCATTTTGCAAGCCCATTTCAATACCAATGGTCATACTGTCTTGGTAACTGAGTCGGCGCCAACGACAAACACTATAGCCTGCTACCATAAGCAGCGCATTGATCAATACTAAAACAGGTGTCAGTAGCAACAAGTCTGGCCATCTCAATTCTGTACCACCAGCAGAGGCCGGCGCAAGAAATTTGATTAAAAAAACGACGGCCAGTAAGCTTACCGATAAGGGTTTAATGACCTTTTCAATCCGTTTTGCCACAACCGAAAACTGCTCGTTAGTCCACAAACCTAACAACGCAGGTAAAATGATGATCAAGACAACACTCATTACCGTCTCGAATATCGGCAGGCTAAAATCAGTGCCTGCCCCGAAATAAATGATGCTCATCAAATTCACTAATACAGGAATTAAGAATACTGCTAACAAACTGGATATCGTCGTCAGAAACACCGTAAGCGCACTAGTCCCTTTATACCAATAGGTGATTACATTGGAGGTGGTGCCCCCAGCAGAAAAGAGCAAAATCATAATGCCAAATTTATAGACACTATCCAACGTCGTCAAAGACAAAAGCACAAAGCCAAGAAAAGGCATAAGGATCACCTTAAGTGCTAAGCCGAGCAACAACAGCTGTTTATTATCCACAACATACCTGAAATCCTGCACCTGCAAGGACAGGCCTACGCTGTACATTATTATCGCCAAGACAATTTTGAGTAATAAATTGACATCAACAAGGGAAAATATTTCCATTTGAAATGGTATTTGGCGAGTGACCACCAAGTTTGTGTTAAAAGTAAAACTATTCTGATTACGACCGATAAGTATGCGAGACTAGTTGTCTATCATGCTAATGACTCCTTTTATGATTCGCCCACCAGGCAAAAGCCGCCGTTGTCCAAAAAGAAAACATCGCGTAGAGCAAGGCGGGTTTGCTAATTTCATGATTGCCTAATAATACATCACCGATCAAAATGGCCAGGCCCGCATTTTGTAGGCCCATTTCAATACCTATAGTCATCGCATCTTTGGCTGCTACCTTTTGCCGGAGAGCATAAAAATAAGCAAGTAACATTCCTCCGATATTAATCACCAACAAAGGAATGATTAAAACGCTAATATCAGTGAGGGAAATGGCACTGCCTCCATCAATGGGTGGCGCGAAAAATTTGACCAGGAAAACAGCACCAAGCAAAACTGTCGCTACTGTCTTCAGGTTTTTTTCCACCCATTTGGCGAACACAGGATAGCCCCTGCGTAGCCATAATCCAAGAAAAGCAGGAAAAATAATGATCAAAAATATTTTTGAAACGACGTCCAGAAAAGGTAAGCTGAACGAAGTTCCTGTAGCAAAATAAAACGGCGCGATCGCCTTGACAAACAAAGGCAGCGTCAGGAGGGTAATGAAACCAGAAAGTACTGTCAGGAAAATGGTAAGCGCACTGGTACCTCCCGCCCAGTAAGTAATCACATTAGAGGTTGTGCCACCTGGACAAAAGAGCAGGAGTAGGATGCCAAACTGCCAAAGTGGGGGCAAGCCACTAATTGCCAGGATGCCGAAGGATACCAATGGGATCACTAAAATCTTCAGAAGCAATCCCAGGCTCAGCAACTGGCGGTTTCGCAAAACATAAACGAAGTCTTTCATCTGTAGCGATAGGCCTACACTTAGCATAATCATTGCCAATACCCATTGGAGCAGTTCGTCAATGTGTAACACCTTCGCCAAAAAAGCAAATATCTCTGTCACGTATTCTTGTTAGTTCTTGTTGAGAAATTTCATGAAGCAAGCCTCAAATTTGAAAGGGCAAAAAATAGTTTATAATATTGAGGCACTAATCTTCTGCTATCTATGGGTGTAATCAACTGGATCAACAACTTGTTCAAGATCCATATTAAAAAATACGAAGCCGAACTCGCCGAGCATTATTCTCATCCAGAGAAATTGCAGGCCGACACCCTGCAACAAATTCTGCGCGAGAATGCCGGTACAGCTATATTTCGAGAACACAACCTGCGTCCGGGGATTTCTGCTGCGGCTTATGCCGAACGTATGCCTGTACGCACCTATGAGGAGACGCTCCCTTATATAGAACGCATACTAGCTGGCGAAAGCCAAGTATTGACCCGGCAAAGGGTTCGCGCATTGGCCAAGACGGCAGCGACCACCCAGAAAACAAGCAAATACCTTCCCGTCACCAGGGAGCACATTCTCAGTTGCCAAAAAGGAAGCTGGTT